>CAYFFH010000013.1:0-21062 GCA_964342175.1 uncultured Enterobacteriaceae bacterium
TTAATCAAGAAGGTCTTTTTTGCCGACGAGCTTGCGCCGATCGACGATGCTGGATTTGATGCCGTTGCGAACGGTCAGAGTATTACATTCGGCAGTTCCTGGCTCGCGTCATTGGCGTACTCGCTGCAACTGTATTTTGACTTTTCTGCATATTCAGATATGGCAATTGGGCTCGGTGCTATGTTTGGCTTAACGCTACCATTGAACTTTAATGCCCCGTACCAGGCGGTCAATATTAGGGATTTCTGGCGACGATGGCATATAACTTTATCGACTTTCTTACGCGATTATGTCTACATCCCATTAGGTGGTAGCCGAGGAAATCTCGCTCAAATTTATTGGGCTGTAATGGTAACCATGTTGTTATGTGGTTTGTGGCATGGAGCGGGATGGACCTTCGTGGCTTGGGGTGTACTGCACGGTGCCGCAATTTGTAGCAATAGAGCGTGGGACAGGGTGGGGTGGTCTTTACCTGCGCCGGCTGCTTGGTTATTAACGATGTTGTTCGTTATTTTCGGCTGGGTGTTGTTTCGTGCGGATAATTTCACAGTAGCCCAATCGTTCGTCATCGCAATGTCAGGGATAGGCGGATTCGACCCGGGGACACTCGATTGGAAAGATTTTAGCTACGTTATCATAGCTAGTGTAGTTGCAGTTTTAGGCCCCACGAGCTTTATGCTATCGAGACGAGCTGATCTTTTTAAAAGACGGTATGCAATCGCTGCCGCGTGCGGTTTGGTTCTCGTTACGTTACGAGTGGGTCAGGGGCGCGGATTCGAGTTTATCTACTTTCAGTTTTGAGATGTATGGACTGCACTAAATTCTTAAAAACTTTGCTCGCGAGCCTCGGCGTGCTAGTAATACTGGTCTATGGTTTGATCTTGCTAGTCGATCCCTATCAGAACGTGCCTTTTTCATTGCCACTGGATCGTGCTCCAATTAGCACGAACCAGCGTTTCACTTATCCAGCACTTGCCCGGAATCCGAGTTTCAATAGCGTAATTATCGGCTCGTCCACGGTCCGACTGTTGAATCCTAAGAATCTCGACACCTCAATTGGCGCACGCTTTGCGAACCTAGCGATGAATTCTGCGACGGCCTACGAACAAAAGCGGATGCACGAGTTGTTTCTGCGTCACCACCCGGGTACAGACTACGTCGTTATTGGTATTGATGATAGTTGGTGTCGGCGCGAAGCGGCGTATAAAAAATATACCTTCCGCGCATTTCCGGAATGGATGTTTAACGATAATTCGTGGGATGACCTGCTTTATATGTTCAACGATAAGGCGTTGGAAAATACTGTGCGCTTACTAGAATATGTCGTCGGACGCCGCGCGGCGAAATATGAAACTAATGGATATAGAAATTTCACTGTAGACTTCGGTGTGTATGATCCTCGCGTGGCTTGGGCGCGCCTTTATCCACATGGGGCACCACCTACGCGCCGGATTCCGAAAATCGCGCCTGATAGCCAACATCCAGACTGGGAGTTTGCGGCGCATGACCTACTTTCGACTATGCTAGCGGCTAGTACTGGAGTAAAAGGCACCGTCATGCTTTTTGCACCGCTACACGGCGATTATCTCGCGCGGTCAGAAGCGCTCTATCGTGAGTGTAAGGGGCGGATCGTGATGTTAGGTCAGGGATATGGGGTGCAGATGATCGACTTCATGATTGAATCTGAAATTACCAGCCGCGATGAAAATTTTTGGGACCCCTTGCACTTTCGGGACGGGGTCGCTCGTATCGTAGAAGATGGTATTGCGGACGTGCTTACCGGTACTTTTGATGAGCAAAGACACTACGTTACGTATTAATTGGCGCTGTTTCGCGGGCTCGCTGTCGCACGGCGGCTGTAGCGGCGACTATCAGTCAAGTGGTGTGCGGATTTAATGGGCGATTCTAATGCCCAAATCACAAACCCCTCGTGGTATCTCGTTTATGCAAAGCCGCGGCAAGAGCAGTTAGCATTGCAAAACCTGCTCCGTCAGGGTTACGAAGTATATTTACCCTTGCTCCGCAATCGCGGGCGGGTAGCCCGCAGGCCCGTACCGATGTTCCCGCGCTATTTGTTTATACGCTTGACCGCAAAAAGAGATAACTTCGCGCCCATCCGGTCTACCTTTGGGGTGTCAAGACTTATTCGTTTTGGCGAGAGTTACGCGATAGTGCCGGATGAATTCATTATGTCGCTCCGTGCACAAGCGGACGCTTCGGGTGTAATCGAACGTTCT
Organism: uncultured Enterobacteriaceae bacterium; assembly: GCA_964342175.1. Lineage (GTDB taxonomy): Bacteria > Pseudomonadota > Gammaproteobacteria > UBA11873. The sequence continues at coordinate 2,238 of CAYFFH010000013.1, forward strand.
GAGAGCGCCTTGGTGGAAGGTGATCCCGTCCGGATATTGGACGGTGCGATGGCAGGGTACGAAGCTCTGTTCTGCGAAAACGTCGGCAGGGAAAGGGTGTCGCTGCTCCTCAAGATTGCCGAACGTTACATTCGAGTTGAAGCCTCACGTTTTGCGGTTGATCGCGATTAGTTTTTCTTAACAGTATTGCGATCACTGTATGCGACACCTCACGGACCGGGAGCGTATTACCCCTGGTCTAGCGAATCTTTATCCCTGGCAGCCGCCCTGTGCGTGCCCCCAGTAAAATGATTAAGACGGCGGCGCGAGCTCGCGTGGAGTAGCGGGATCGGTGCGCAATATCCTTCCCACTCTTAATTCGCCAAGTTGTTCACAAAACGAACACTCTTATGCTATAGTCGTGTTCGTTTTATGAACACTCCGTCGAAAGAAGACCGCCAACAGGCGCTTACGCTCGAAATCTTAAACGAGATCTCGGATCGCAGTGACGTCACACAACGACACCTAGCGGAGCACCTGGGGGTAGCTCTTGGCTTAGCGAATTCCTATTTAAAGCGCTGTGTACGAAAAGGATTCGTCAAAATTCAACAAGCGCCGGCGAATAGGTACCTCTACTACATAACACCCCGGGGATTCGCCGAAAAAAGTCGCTTGACGGCCCAGTATTTAGGCTACTCGTTCGATTTCTACCGACATGCAAGTGCGGCAATGCTTCAGGTAGCAAACAATTGTAAAACCGAAGGCGTGAACCGCGTAGTCTTTGGTGGTGTTTCGGAGCTGGCTGAGATAGCCAGTATTCGGTTTCAGGATTCGGGCTTGGAGTTAATCGGGACCTACGACCCATCTAGCATGCTCGAGAAATTTGTTGATCGTCCGGTTTGGCGTGAACTAGATAAGGCCCCCCCGTTTGATGCGGCCGTATTTACGGCACTCGTGCCAGCATCGCGCCTTTACCGACAACTAGTTGAGGTGTGCGGCGCGGACGACGTGCACGTATTGGACACAATGAGGGCGCTGACCCTCAGTGCGTCGGACATTAGCTAAAGATTGTTGTGGGTGTCGGCCCGTATTCGCCGACCCGTCAAGTGCATCCAGTGGCGACCTGGTATGGCGGTAGCGTGCCCGAAAAGGAACTGATTCGTCCTGAAGGTCAAGTGAATCACCTCTTTACGAAATTTTGGGCCCGTCCGAGGTACATGACAGAGTCAAAATTCATCTTGAGGGGTGTGAGAATCACTGACTTTTATTTGGTCTTTCCTGAATATCAAAAAGTGGATAAAGGTCTGTCTATGAGTGCCGTACGAAGCCACATAAGTTATACATTTGAGCGGGATCCTATGCGAGTTGGGGAGTCTTTCCATCGACTTTCCGGGTTTAAAAGCGGAGCCGAAAGCATCTGTCTAGAGGTTCCACGCACCTGATGCCGGAGCTCATTTCACTGCTGATCCGGCACAGGCGGCTGACTTGGGAATTGGCACGGCGTGAAATTTCTGATCGCTACGCCGGACAAGTGCTGGGTTTTTTTTGGGCCATAGGACATCCTCTTATTTTTATGGGGGTATACCTATTCATCTTTGCTGTGGTTTTTAAAGTTCGAATCAACCGAGTCGATGGCTTGCCATTAAACTACGGGATATACCTCCTTTCGGGGCTAATTCCCTGGTTGGCTGCTCAGGAAGCTCTGACAAAAGGAGTTACTGCGGTCGTCGCGAATACCAACTTGGTAAAGCAGGTGGTCTTCCCCATAGAGATCCTTCCTGTACGAGGAGTGCTCACGGCGCTGCTTCCCTTATTAGTGACACTTTCAGCTGTACTCTTATACTGCGCTCTAGTATTCGGGGCCGTACTTAAAACTTGGTTTTTGCTTCCGGTGGTAATTATTTTCCTGATTATCGGGTTGACCGGCCTGAGTTTCCTCCTGGCCGCGGTAGGGGTTTATTTTCGCGATTTAAAAGATCTCGTGCAGGTCTTTGCATTCATAGGGATTTTTCTCATCCCAGCTTTTTACCTTCCTGATCAGGTACCCAATTTCTTTCGGCCCATCCTGTACCTTAACCCGTTCAGTTATATGGTCTGGGTTTTTCAAGATTGTATTTACTTCGGGAGCATTGAGCATCCGTGGGCATGGCTCGTTTTTCCAGCGTTTTGCCTTGGATCCTTTGTTGCAGGAAGCTTGATATTTCGTAGGCTGAAAGCTTCTTTTGGAAATGTATTGTGATTAGTGACGTAGCAATCCACGTTAAAAATCTCTCGAAGGCGTATCAGGTTTATGACAAACCGGCTGATCTATTTCTCGAGACGATCACCCGACGTCAGAGACATCGCAATTTTTGGGCGCTTCGCAATGTAAATATAAACGTGCGCCGAGGAGAGGTTGTTGGGGTAATCGGACCCAATGGCGCCGGCAAAAGTACCCTCCTCAAGATTCTAGCCGGAACTCTCGATCGGACAGAAGGACAAGTCGAGGTTAATGGACGGATCTCCGCAATTCTTGAACTTGGTACAGGCTTTCACGAACAACGCACGGGCCGGGAAAATATTTTCCTCGGTGGTATGTGCCTAGGAATGCGCGCAAAGGAAATACGAGAACGCGAGGCATGGATTGTGGACTTCGCTGGAATCGGAGATTTTATCGATCAACCATTTCGAGTCTATTCGAGCGGCATGAAAGCTCGGCTAACTTTTGCCGTAGCCGTAAGTGTCGAGCCCGACATCCTGATTGTCGACGAGGCTCTGGCTGCCGGCGACATGCTATTTATCACTAAGTGTATCCAACGTATAGAGGACATTTGTGCCAGCGGCGCCACTGTGTTGTTTGTGTCTCACTCGCTCGCCATGGTCGAGCGCTTCTGTTCTCGCGTTCTCTATATGGACCGCGGTGCCGTAGTCCAAGAAGGAAACGCCCACGAAGTTTGCAAGGCTTACGAGTTAGCCTGCCTAACCAACGATACCGAGGCGATGCAACTACAAATAAAGTCTGAACCACCCAAAGAAATTGGAACGGGGCAGGTGCGTATAAAAGACTTTCTTATACTCGATGAGACTGGCAAAGGGTGCGATGTACTTCGAGTGGGTCAACGCTGTCGATTTGAAATAGAACTCGAAAGTCATGAAAGTTTTTCTAATGTATTGGTAAGTGTTCAGTTTATAGGAGAAGACGCTCGTACGATCTTCTCGACGTCGAGTAGCGCTTTCTTGAACGCAGAAAGCCAGGAAGCTTCGATTGAAATCCCGCTAGAGAAAGGTCGCCAATGCGTTCGAGTTCATGTTCCGCATTTTCTAGCTGGAGCCGGGCGGTATTTTGTCACTGTGGGAGTCGCCCCTAATCTACAGAAGAATAGTTATACCGATTTTTACGACGTCCGTTGGAAACAGTGGGCGGTAACCGTTCAACGAGAAGCGTTGACGCAAAATGTCGCCCTCGAGCTTCCCTGTACTTGGGAGACCGTTCTGAAATGAAGTTCGAACGATGGAAGGCAAGTACTTTTCCAGATCTCGGCCAAATCCGAACATGGACTAACTCGGAGCCCGATGACAAATTCATTGCATTCGAGTTTGGGCCGGGACTTAATTATTACGTACAACGAGTGCAGCGTCTGATGCTGAGTGGAGGAAGGGTACTCGATGCGGGCTGCGGAATGGGGCAATGGTCGGTTGCACTAGCTACTGCGTTCGACCATGTGGATGCGGTGGATACAAACCCGCATAGGTTGGACGTATTGTCGAACCTGTGCTCGCACCTGGGAGTGACAAATGTTCGAGGCCATGAGGGAACTATAGAGTCACTCCCTTTCGAGGACGAATATTTCGACGCGGTTTTTTGCTACGGCGTAATAATGTTTACGGATCTGCAAAAAAGTCTTAACGAGTTCAACCGGGTACTTCAGCCTGGCGGTCGAATCTATGTATGCCTCAACGCAGACGGTTTTAGCCATCACCTGATTAATGATCGCGGAGATACAGCAAGCGTCAACGCTGGCTCTGAAACTTTGTACAACACGTACTGGAGACGAGCTCTGGCCGAGGGTTTTAGTGATGATCTCCTACATGAGAAGGAACATTGGACACGAATATATCGCGTAGCCCGTCAGATAGATCGCATAACCCGTGGGATTTTGCGCCTTCCATGGATCACCCAAACTTCAATAGGCCGTTGGCTTGTTGCAAACGAAAAAGGCATCGTAGAAAAACATGGTTTCGTTCTGTCCCGGGTTGGTCGGAGGCTCGTAGCCGAAGTTGAACAACACCTCCCAGCGAGTTACCGGACCCGTCTGCTATCGGACATTTCCAGAATTGTCCAGGAAGGGGGGCTCCCCACTCAAATGACGCAGGCGCAAAGCTATATGCCCAAAGAGTTTTCGCTGGAAGTAGAACAGGCTGGCTTTACCCAGTTTGAGTCGGGTCCTGAAAGCTCAATCGTGACAGAAAACTGGGTACCGGATATCGAGCCTAAATATCAACCCCAACACCACAGCGGGTTTCCAACTGTGTGGGAAGGACTGTTTTTGAAACCTACAGTGCTGGATGTACCAGTATCTCTTCAAGTTCACCTCGATGCTGGAATGACGGCGAGTCGAACCAAGGTTTTTGTGAGTGGGACCCCCAACGTAATACTTTCCAACATGACTGAGTCAAGTTTTCCTTCTGAGCTATTGGAATGGGCTCACCGAAAAGCAAGGGCTTTGGGTGGTGCCAAATACATCGAAAAACTCGGAGCTGTTCTTAGAGAATCTGGAGATACGCATCCAGAACTAATCGCGTCTCGAATCATCTGCTTTGTCCAAGGGGCACTCTACCGGGATCCGATCAGCCAACCTCTCGAAAAGGACGGCTCGTTGCCGGATCCACTCGTAATCCTATGCACGGCCCGTGGGAAATGCGGTCACGCCGCAAAGCTGGTCGTCGCGCTCGCAGAGGCTGCCGGCTTACAAGCTCGAGTCCGGCAGTTCCCCCATCACGTCAGCGCTGAAATCAGTGTTAACGGCCAATGGGTGCTTGCTGAAGCTGACATCTTTAAGAACGGAATCTTGACGAAAAAGAAAGACGGCCATTTAATTACTTTAGATGAATGGAAGAAACGGCCTACGCTTCTTGACTGCTTTCCCGCGACCGGCTGGATGGTTCTTCCGGGCTCATGGTCGGCGCGTGACTGGCTAGGTAATCCAACCAAAGGTTACGTCGATGTTCTTACTCCTGCGGACCGCGGTTTTGTATCTAATTACTTCGTTGAATCTACTGCTGGTGCCCCCCCAACTCTAGCCCATATCACGGAGATTCGTCGAGATGACGATTTCCTTTCGCTGCGTTGGGATCCTTCTACGTTAGATAAAGGTCGAGTCATCGGTTACAAGGTACGCATTGGTACGACCTCGCGGGGGTGGAATTACGCTACTTCTGTTGCTGGAGATAATTTCGCTTCCCAGACAGGGGCTGACATCACGGAACTCGAAACCACGGACTGCGCCGTGCGAGTTTTCGCGAAACAAGGTCCGCCTATTTATGCCTCTGTCACCGCAGTGAGCGACCGGATAGAACTGGAACCAAATACATGGTTCTGGCCCTCCGAAGAGGTCTGCCTCGAATCATGAACAAAAATCTCGGGGGACAAAAAGTCGGAACTTTCGCAAAGATAGGAGACATACGCCTGGAAGAACCCACCACGTGGGAAAGTCAACTTTTTCTAACGCTTGACTTCGATTGGGCATCGGACGAAGTTTTGGAGGAGAGTATCTTTCGTCTTGAACAAGCCGGTGCTGAGGCGACTTGGTTTATTACGCATGCCACACCGTTAATTGAACGCCTGCGGGAGAATCCTCGTTTCGAGTTGGGGATTCACCCAAATTTTAACTTCCTTCTTGAAGGTAAAGACAACTCTGGTAGCGCGGAAGAAGTAGTGGAGTCGTTACTAGAACTCGTACCTGAAGCTGTCTCGGTTCGTAGCCATTCGATGCTTCAATCTTCGAGAATTTTACAACTTTTCCGAGGCTTCGGGCTTAAATACGACTGCAATCACTTCATCCCCGCTCATACCGGGATTGTGTTGCGGCCTTGGATTGACTGGAACGGCATGATGCGTGTGCCATATTTTTGGGAAGATGATGTGGCTGCGGCCGAGAGCTTTCGCTCGACTCCAAGCGAATTAATAACAGCCCCTGGTCTCCGAGTTATAGATTTCCACCCGATTCACATCACTCTAAATACTAGAATACTCGAAACTTACGAACGGGCGAAGGCGGACCATGACAACGTGAAGGCACTAAGGGCTTTCCGGGATCCGGGCCCCGGCACCAGTGACTTTCTGGATGCCATTCTTGGTGAGGAGACGGCTTGGTGAAAGTGCTTGCATTAGGCCGCAACGAGATCTTCCTAGCGGCTCTAAAAGAATTGGTGTCCACAGGACGACATAAGCTCGTGGCCGCGATTACCGCTCGGGCAAGTCCCGAATATAAATGCGCGGCGGGGGATTTTGAAAGCTTCGCGGAAATAAACGGCATAGAATTCGTGGAGACACAGCGCATAGATCAAAAACTCCAAGAAAGAATTGCTGGTTGGGATCCTGATGTCGCCATATCTCTAAATTGGGTCGGTATCCTTGGGGCAAAAATCATCGGCCTGTTCCCAAACGGCGTAGTGAATGCGCACTTCGGTGACCTGCCGCGGTACCGGGGAAATGCGGTCACAAACTGGGCGCTGCTAGCAGAGGAAAGCGAGATCGTATTAACACTACACCAGATGCGACCAGATGAACTTGATTCGGGCGACATTCTTGTCCAAAAACGCATGAGCTTAGCGAAGGAAACTACCATCGACGACATCAATTGCTTCGCTGAAGCGGAAGTTCCTAGTCTTTTCGCGCAAGTCTTGGATCAAATGGAAGAGGGAACTCTAGTGCCACGGCGACAAGAAGACTCGGATCTAATGCCGTTTCGCTGTTATCCGCGACTCCCGAGAGATGGCCGGATCTTATGGACACAACCGGCTACACACATTAATGCTTTAGTGCGCTCCTTAGTGAAACCGTACACAGGAGCTTTTACTTACTATCGTGACGCTGAAGGAGAGCTACAGAAGCTCCACATTTGGCGAACGCGAGTAGTCACGGAAGAGACTTCTGACCGAGGGATGCCGGGTCACGTAATACGCAATGATTGTGCTTCAGGCGAGTCGTGGGTATACACCGGTCGCGGAATTCTTGGGATTTGCGGAGTATCACACGGCGAGGCTGGCAAAGAATTCTCACCAGGTCGTAAATGGCAGAGTACCCGGCTGCGTCTTGGACTCGATGTAGAGGAAGAGCTTATGAAGCTTGTCTGTCGACTAGAAAATAACGGTAAGGTGCCCAAGTGAGCGAAAAACCTTGCCTCGCCTTTTGCAACGATATCGATTTCGGTACTTGGGAAGGTTATCTCGAAGTTCATCAGACCTTGGATGGACTGGGGATCCCTACAGAGGATTCTTTCTGGTTGTTCGCACCAGGCGGATCGGAGATGGCTCTATTCGAGGACTCTATCAATCGCAAAGGCCCCAAGCATGAAGAAATCCTTCAAGAAATTCGAGAACGACGTCTTACTATAATGCATTCGGCTGGCGATTTTTCGTTCACTGCCAGCCCAATAAGACCGACCCGAAAACTAGTCGCGGAAGCTCTCGAGTATCTGGACCAGCATGCCCGCATTCCCCATATCTGGACCAATCACGGAGACGAGGGTGACCTCTGCAATATCGGGGGAGTAACACCGACGTACCAACAAGGTGACCGACCCGACTCCGAGGCATATGTTCTCGATTTGCTCCTCCAGGCTGGAGTGCGTCACTTTTGGACCGACCACAACTACAGTCACGATTTCGTTTTCGACACGGTTGAGAAAGCCGGCCAACCTCTCCAAGTTGAGGAACGAACTCGCTCAGGACACGTGATTCAGTGCTTCAATCGGTACCGTGGGAACTTGCCCAAAGCGCCGGACACGCAAACTCTGGCGTGGCAATTACGTGAGGAAAACATCTTGGAACTCACAGAAAAACAAGGGGTTACGATAATTTACCAACACTGGCTCATGTCCAGGGACGATCAAGGCCGGCCCGTCGCGGCCAAATCCCCGGTTCTTCCTGCGGAAGCTATCGATCGGCTTCAGGTGTTGTCGGCCCTCGCGAGAGACGATCAAGTCAGAATCACTTGCCTCTCAGAACTATTGGAACGCCCGAGGACAAATCAGCTATGAGTATTTTTAAATTTTTTAATAAGTTTTTTCCGAGTATTTCGATAGAGGACCCTGCGGGACGGCTGCCCGATGGAGCCCGCTCGATTTTGTCTCTTGGGCTAGCAGGTAAGCTGATAGTGCCTGACCGGGGCGTGCCTGTACACGAGGAATCTCTTATAACTTTTGCAACGCAAATGGATCGGACACGACGCCTTTGCTTTGTCCCTGAGGTACCTATTTCCTCGGAACTTGGATTGCCGGCTTGGGAGCCACTCCTCTATTGGGTGCCGGAGGGTGCGTACGGCGACGATGAGGACGCTCCCTTCGAACGCGTAGTTGAAACCACAGGGGAGGAACGAGTCCACTATTTCGTTCAACACTATGGAGTCATTTCTCCCAAGCCTATCCAAGTCAGCGTCGTCGTGGCTAACGTATGCAATCTTGCCTGTGTAATGTGTCCCTACCACAGCCCTGAGATCAAACCTGATCACACGACCGGTTACTTCGACGAGCGTCAGTGGATGTCTTGGGATGTTTTGGACAGAATTGCCAGTGAGTGTGGGGAACACGGAATTCCCGTCAAGATGGGAAACATTGAGGAACCTCTCCTCCATCCTCGCATCATCGAGTTCGTAAAAATATGCCGAGAGCGTGGCGTACCGACGGTGCATATCACAACCAATGGGACACCCTTGAATGAGCGACGTATCCGCGAGCTATTTGAGGCTGGCGTAACCAGCATGTACGTAAGTATCGATGCCAGCCGCCCGGAGACCTATTCCCGAGTCCGAGGGGGAGACCTGAAACGGGTTGAGCGAAACATGAGGAACTTGCTACGACTCCGCAAAGAATTGGAAAGCTCTTGCAGCATTCAAGCATCTTTTGTCAAAAACAAGGGCGTCAGCATGGAAGAAGTTGACGAATTCCGTGACCGGTGGGTGGAAGAAGCAGATGGCGTGATCCTCTATAACTTGGTGGAGTACGAATCAGGTGCTAGCCAGGTAAACGAGGTGTATACCTTAGTCCAGGAACGTCTTGAAGAAGCGGGCGGACGTTGGGCCTGTTTGAGCCCTTTTCAAGAAATCTATGTACTCCCCGATGGGCAAATTTACTACTGCTGCGAGACCATCGGTAAGCTCGCCTTCGAAGAGCTCGAGAGCATGGGACATTATCCGGACCAAAACCTGATGGAAATTTGGCGCGGGGCAGGATTTTCTAGATTGCGGCGCGACCTTTTACTTGACGAACTAGAAGCCCGCGAGGGTTGCCGTGACTGCGGAATTTGGATGGCCCACGTTACCTCCACAGAGGAATCGCAGGGGCGAAGAATTTCACGCAATATGATCACTGAAATTACTCAGCAGGTATGAACTGGGCCTTTTGGACGCGGCTTCTGCGTATAGCCCTGCGGCCGGTGGGTGCCCCTATTCTGCGACTTCTCCGAAGAGAACTTGGAATCGACGACCGGCCGGCCACGTCACCAGCGCTGCCACCAAATCCGCCGCCAAATCCGCCACCTACCTCTATCTCGTTGTTGGTCCTAACCGCGGCGCGTACCCTTGCTAGCACCGGACACCAGCAAATTATTCGTCCGGCAGCTCAAACAGCAGAGCGCGGAAAGCTCACCATAGGTTTTTATGGAAATATCGCGAACAATGCGTACAACTTCGTCAAGTGTCTTGATCGTATGGGCCATCGCGCCGAATTAGTAGTAGAGGACGAAGGGTTTGATTCTTTTGTGATGAATCGACCAGCGTGGGAGGATGTCGAGCTTGAATGTGATTCTTATGAAGAAGGCCTTGCCGTAGAACGGGGCTGGCGACAGCCCCACCTTGTTCGCCGGGTCAATTATGATCCGGAGGCGCAACAGCATTATCAAGGGCGCCTGTCTGCGATATCCGAAGTCCAGGAACTCTACAAAAAGAATTTTGGACAGGATATAGCAGATGACCGCGCTTTACTGTTGGCACAACAAATGGGCCACTGGCCCTTAATTCTCTCGATGGCTCGTTACGATGTCGTGCAACTTTCAGCAGCCGCTATAAGTATGGGGATCTTTAGTCCGAGGCCGACCGTAGTGTTTCCCACCGGGTCTGATTTGTTCCTCTCGCCTTTTGGAGAGGACCTCTTCGGACTTTTGGTGCGCGCCGGTTACCGAGGAGCTCACCATATCCTGATTTGCAACACGAATTACGGTAGATATCTCGATCGACTTGGAATTACCGCAAATCGCAGTTTTGCACCGATGATGATCGACACGGACACGTATTCTCCGGGCGATGCTCCGGCTCTGCGCTCCCGCTGGGCCCGCGGCGGAGGGGAAATGTTTGCTGTACAAATCTGTCGTCAATCCTGGGAATGGAAAGGCAATGATCGGTTGCTCCGAGGATTCTCCAAGGCTGTAGAAGCTGGGGTAGGGAATTGGCGCTTGGTTTTGATGTCCTGGGGAGAAGATCTGTCACGTAGTCAAAAGCTAGTGAAGGAACTCGGGCTCGAAGGGCATGTGATTTGGGAACCTCTTTGTTCCAAGCCCAGCTTACGCCTGCGGCAGCGGGCCGCTGATCTGGTGATCGACGAGTTCGCTATCGAGGGCTACGGGACAAGCGTGCTCGAATCAATGGCTGCCGGTCGACCGGTATTAATCAGGCCAGTGCCCAAGGAGTCTTTGGGTGCCTTCAAGGAACCCCCTCCATTTCTTGGTGCCAGTGATGCGGGAGAAATCTCAACCTGGTTCTTACAGTCTCTGCCGCAGCATGATCTTAGTCTCGCGGGCGAACGAAGTCGAAAATGGCTGGAAGCCGTGCATGGGTACAAGGCAGTAGCACCGGTCTATCTGGACGCCTATGACCACGCGTTAGGAAGGACCCTAGGGATTAACCAATGAGAGTTTTCCTTCTGGGAACCACGAAGTTCAGTCTGCGTTGCCTGGAGGCTCTCGAACGGTGTGGTCAGGACGTTGTGGGTTGTGCCACAACCCCCACAGTCTTTTCCATCAGCTATGCACCCACGGGTGTGCAGAACGTAAATTATGTCGATTTTGAGGAGGTGGGCAAAAGTCGAAATATTCCTGCAATCGGCTATGACCGTGAAGATCCCCTGACTTTTCAGCAGAGTGTCCAAGCGCTTCGCCCGGACATCTTACTTGCAGCTGGGTGGTACTACATGGTTGGGTCTAAACTTAGAGCCGTCGCGCCGCTGGGCGCAGTTGGTTTGCATGCGAGCGAGCTTCCTCGATATCGGGGCGGCGCACCTCTCGTCTGGCAAATTATCCGAGGAGAGCCGAGTGCAGGGATTTCACTTTTTTATCTAGAAGATGGAGTTGACACGGGGGACGTGATAGGGGCGCTAAACTTTCCGATCGAGAAACATGACACGATCGCAAAGGCTATGGAGTCCATGGAGGCTGGGGCGGAGGCCCTAATAGAAAAGTACTTCCCCTTGTTAGAGAAAGGCATGGCGCCCCGCTTACCACAGGATGAGACCTTAGCCAGTGAATTTCCACAGCGTTCCCCGGAGGATGGCGAAATCGATTGGACTTGTTCCGCCACCGAAATATACAATTTTATTCGCGCTCAAACCCGCCCCTACCCAGGAGCTTTCACTCGAGTCGGTGGAAAGAAAGTGACCATCTGGGACGCTAAGATTGTTGAAGAAGATAACTCACCGTGACACTTAAAAACTTTCCAATAACGAGACCTAGCTTTGATTCGGCAGAACGCCAAGAGGTCGACGAGGCGCTTTCCAGTGGTTGGGTCACCCAAGGGCCAAAGACAGCGAAATTTGAACAGCTTTTCGCGGAACGCCATCAAGTACCGCATGCGATTGCGACGAACTCGTGTACCTCCGCTTTGCATCTCTGTACTTTATCGCTCGGGTTAGGCCCGGGGGACGAGGTGATCGTTCCGGCCTTTACCTGGGTAACATCCGCGTATTGCGTCGAATATGTAGGGGCTAAGGTAGCCTTCGCCGACATAAAGTTAGATACCTTTAACCTCGATCCTGTGGCCCTAGAGGCGGCGATCACGCCGTCTACAAGAGCCATAATCGTAGTGCACCTATTCGGTCAGTCCGCAGAGATGGATCCCATTCTTGCCATTGCGAAACGACATGGTTTATATGTGATCGAAGATGCTGCCTGCGCTGTCGGTACAGAATACGACTCCGTGCCAGTTGGTGGTCTGGGGGATTTCGGCTGCTTTTCCTTCCATCCCAGAAAAGTAATCACTACTGGGGAAGGTGGAATGGTCACAACCCACGATAATGAGTTGGCTGCCACCGTAAATGCCCAGCGTAATCACGGAACTCGAGGGATCGCAGGGCCGCCTAGTACACCCCCAAAGCCCTATGAGATGGGAAGATGGGAAGAGCTCGGTTTTAATTTTCGAATGTCCGATCTGCAAGGCGCGGTTGGCATCGCGCAGATGGCTAAACTCGAAGCATTGCTAAATGAACGACTTATTTTCGCTCAGCGTTACAATACCCTGCTGATGGACGCGCCTGGCCTCGTTATTCCTACGACGCCGACAAAATGTGGCCACACCTACCAGTCATATGTTGTCCGGGTGAGTGATGGCGGACGTCAACGTCGCAACGATGTTATGGAAGCGGTGGCCGAACGCGGTGTCCAGACTCGACCTGGCACCCATGCAGTCCACCGCCTGGGTTTCTTCGCAAATAAAGGAATAGAGCCGGAGGATTTCCCGCATTCCTGCGAGGCGGAGGACTGTTCAATAACTCTGCCTCTGTATCCCGGGATGACGGACGCTGAGCAGGATCAAGTTGTCGATGCCCTGTTACATGCTATCTGACGGTGATCCGCGCCAACCCGGGTTAGGTTCTACGATTTGTCTAAAAAACTCTCCAGCCACTAATTAAACACAATGATTAGTCGAGAAGTTTAGAAGCATAACAAGTTTCAGGAGTGTCAGTTTTGCCAGAGAATGAACAAGAAGGAGCTCGTGCTATAGCGCTGCGCCTTCAAAAATTACTTGGTCGACCTCCAAGAGTGCTTCACGTTGGAAACATAGCAAACAACGCCTTCACTAACGCAAAAATGATGCGGGGTTTGGATATCGATTGTGACGTTATCTGTGCTGATTACTACCACATTATGAGTAACCCGGAATGGGAAGAGGCCGATTTTTCCGCGGAGTTTGAAGATGAATATAGGCCAGATTGGTATCGGGTTGATTTGAACGGGTACGTCCGACCACATTGGTTCGTACAGGGCCCGATGCCATTGTGCCTAGATTACCTCATTGCACGAAATGAGCACGCTACATTGCAGGCTCAAAAATTAGAGCTTCAATTGTCGAAACTAAATGGGACCAAAAAAGGTGTTTCACTCCGGTATTCTCTCTCTCGAATACTCGCTGATCTCGAGGTTCTTTGCTCGACCGCCATCAGAAATACGAAATCCTTTCTGCTGGGTCGTTCCCAACAAGGCTTTCAGTACATGCACATACTACTGCTTCAGAAAACTAATGAATACGTGCCTACCGGTATTCCTTTGCTTTTCGGAGGCGGAGCGGTCAAAAGGCTATCGGTTTTTTATAAACGAGCCGGAAACTATTTTTGTAGGTGGCTTCTCTCTCAATACAAATCGGTCTTCGGGCCGCGTTTGTCTGCAGTAGATGAGCCGAAACAAGACGTTTTCGGTTTTGCGCGACGTTTTTCATGGTGTAGGTATCTAGCCGCGCTTCTTAAGAGAATGGCAAATGCGACTAAGGTGTTTTTCCTGTATGCGCTTGTCGGCTTGGCGCATGTCGGGATATACGCGATATATCTTTTTGCGCTGTGTCTTCAGCGGTTTGTGTATTTATTCTTGTTCATCTCAAGGTTAGTGAACAACCGTACACTTGACTTCCCAGGAAAAGCAGAACCCGATGGGTGGGATATAGATCCTATCCAATTGATTATTTCGGCGGAAGAACTCGCCGCAGAGCTTTCCGATGAACTCCATCTGTTGTTTCCTGAGAAAAATGCCGTTGTCGCTGCGGTGGACCTAGAGCAGTATCAGCCTTTTGCCGAGAAATGGCTGAAAATGGCAGAACACTACGACATCATACAGGCGTACGCTACCGACCCTATTCCTCTTATGATTGCTGGTATTGATTACTTTGCTTTCGAGCATGGAACACTAAGAGATATTCCGTATGGAGATAATGCAACTGCGCGCCTTACCGCTCTCGCCTATCATCGTGCACATACTACTTTTGTAACCAACTCGGATTGCGTAGAAAGCGGACGAAAGCTATGTGGTGATCGGGCGGTCCTGCTGCCCCATCCATATGATGAATCCCAAACTCACGGCAATGAAGAAGCTGCTGTGAAACTGCGAGAGCAATTATGCGAGGAGTTAGATGCCGAATTTTTATTTTTTTCCCCTACCCGTCACGATTGGGTCTCCGAAGATGGTTTTTCGGGCCTCGCACGAATCGCTGATAAGGGAAACGATCGCTTTATATCCACCTTTGCTCGTTTGGTAGCGGCAGGCGAAAAGGTCGGGCTCGTATTTTGTGAATGGGGCCGAGACGTTAATCACAGCAAGAGATTGCTCGAAGAGAACAATTGTACGGCGCGCACAAAATGGCTGAAACCACTTGGCACCGTCGTTTTTCAGCAATATTTACGAGCTTCGGACATTGTAGTCGATCAGTTTGTCCTAGGCGCTTTTGGTGGTGTGACTTTTCGGGCACTTTCTTTCGCGAAGCCCGTTTGTACGTATCTGAATGAAGGTGAAGTGGCGTCCCATTTTGGGAGCCCCCCCCCTATATTGAACTGCCGAACGGAAAACGAGGTCTACGACACTATACGAAGATGTCTGGATGGCAACATCGATCTATTAAGACTTGGTGCAGAAGCGAGACAGTGGGTCGAAACCAACCACTCAGGTTCTAAAACCATGGAGGCTCAATTGAAACATTACGAAACTTATTTGGCGACTTCGGCCAGTCGAAATTCGGGCTACACAAATATGCATGAAGAAGAAACCGCATGAGGAAAGTAATGAGGGCGTTACGCTGGCTTTTATGCAACCCGCGACGAGTTGTAGTCGCTCTACCTCGGCTTTTGTCCGATCCGAGAAGGATAAAGATGTCGCTACGTCAGCTCCTTTCACACCCCCCTCCAGTCTTTACCGCGAGGACCCATGCTCTCGTTGCCGAACCTCCCATCCAATATCTTTTAAACGAGATCAGCGATCTTAAGGTAACAGTACGAAAGTTGTCGGCGGCACTGATGGAGAGCCAACCGGATCGATTACAGACGAAAGATAGTTTTTCTTATCAATGGGAGGAGATCAAAGAAGGTGTAGCCTTGCTCGGTGATGCGGCCTGGGAATCTCAAATGATTCAGCAGCTTTGTACACACTCTGATTATCCGGAAGATTGGTTTAAGGGCAAGAAGGTGCTGGATGCTGGGTGTGGTAATGGACGATGGAGTTATGTACTCAGCGAATTGGGCGCAGACGTCATGGCAGTTGATCAAAGTTTAAATGGTATTAACTCCGTCAAAACGCTCCTGGCAAACCACACCACTTTCAATGCGCAACAGGCCGACATTTTAAGCCCGCTGCCGTTTTCTTCTGAGTTTGATCTCGTCTGGTGCTATGGTGTCACTCATCACACAGGTTATACGGAACTTGCGTGTAAAAACGTTGCCGCGGCCGTAAAGCCGGGGGGACGATTATTTTTGATGATCTATGGGGAGCCGACGAAACCTCACGAATTTGCCGAAATCAACACGTACGTCGAGCATCGACGCGCGACCGGAAGGATGACGTTCGATGAAAAACGAGCTTATCTATCAGAGCGGTACCTTGAAGAATTGGTGCATGGATATTTCGACGCTGTTAGTCCAGAGATTAATGACCGACATCGATGGGATGAGGTCGAGGGTTGGTTAGTTGATTTGGGTTTCACTCGTATTCGCCGGACACTTGATCATCTTAACTTGCACCTGGTGGCCGACCTTCCACGCTGACGGGTAAGTTACATGGGCCCGGCTAAAGGCCTAATCTCGATCGTTTCTTTTTTTATGTTTATTCGCGGGAGGCTCCTGTCAAGCCTGTCTGCGATCGTTACATTAAGGAATATTTTACGAGCCTGCCTGGGGATGAACGCATTGAAGTGTATAGAACAATCACTGGATAGGTGGTTACCCAAATGACAAACGCGTCCTTCGACGAAGAGGAAGGGTTCCTCAGAAATCTTGAGCCACGACATTGATCACACTTGGTTACAAACTACTCTCGAAATGAAGCTAGAATTACAAGCGTCATGGACATCTTAGTCACAGGTGCTGCCGGGTTTCTCGGCCGATCGCTATGTCGCCAATTGTGTGCAAGTGGTCACCGCGTTGTTGGCCTCGGAAGGCGAGGCCCGGAGGATGAAACGGTCCCGTGGATCACAGTCGATCTATCTTCAGATGGTTGGATAGAAGCTTTACCGCGCCGGATTGACGCAGTAGTTCATCTTGCCCAGTCTGATCAATATCGGGAATTTCCCGCCGGGGCGAAAAACATGTTCCATGTCAACGTTGCGAGTACGGCACGACTTGCCGACTACGCGTTGCAAGCGGGCGCACGCAGCTTTGTGCTGGCATCTACCGGCAGTGTATACGAGCCCTATTCTCTGGAAATGACAGAAGCCGCACCTCTATCCCCTAAGTCGTTCTATTCCGCCTCAAAACTTGCTGCAGAGACACTCCTAATACCTTACGAGGAGTGTATGGCGGTATGTATTCTTAGACTTTTTTTTCTCTATGGACCTGGAGGTTCAGGTCGCTTAATTTCCACTTTAGTCGATCGAATTCAAGGCCGAGAAGCTGTGGTCATAGATGGCCCCAAAGACGGTCTCGTCATGACCCCAACCTATGTTGATGACGTTGCGGAAATCTTCGACCGAGCCGTCGCCGACGAGTGGAATGGAATCATCAACATCGCCGCAAACGAACCGTTATCTATTTCTGAGATTGCCGGAAGGATTGGGGCTCGATTGGGTATCGAGGTCATTTTTCACCGTGAGATCGACCGAGAACCAGCACGGATCGTGCCCGATCTCCGAAAATTAGCGTCTCTAACAGGCCTCACGAGATTTCGATCGTTTGACGCCGGTCTTACCGATATGTTCGATGGCTAGCGGTATCCTTGCAAAACAGAACAATCGGAGTTCAGTCTACCGATCTATTTGCGTGCGAGCAGTAGTAGCGATTCTTGATGTAATTTTGGTTGGGCCATTGTTTTTGATGGCCTTCCTTGGCCGCTTGATACCCAAAAGCAGGGACATCGGTATCGGCCCTGTTCCCATTGTATGTAGCCAGTACTATAAAAAAGCGCTCGTCTCAGCCGGGTATACCGTTGAAACTTTCACTGACAGCATCTGGCACCATACTGATGATTTCGACCTTAGAGGTGACCGACTGTTCCCAGGCGTGTTACGTGCTGCGAGACCTTACGCACTCATGGCCTGGGTGCTTTTGCGGTATCGCATGCTCTACATTTACTTTGATGGGGGCCCACTCCGCGTTACTACCTGGCTTTGGCGTTTCGAGCCTTTTATGCTGCACCTCGCTGGTGTTCGCATTGTTGCCACTGCTTTCGGTGCCGACATTCACGTTCTTACGCGCACCACGAACCGGCTTTTCGTTCACCAGATGGGTAGAGACTATCCGGCCCATCGCCTTTACCGCCGTCGTGTGTCTGCAAAGGTCGATCTTTGGACACGATTTGCGGACCATATAGTGGCGGGAGTCGATTGGATCGAGTACCTCTACTATTGGGATTCCCTAGTACTTGCGCCTTTTCCAATCGATACCGACAGATGGTCACCGGACCACCGACGATCACCGGCAACCACGCCGGTGCGTGTTGTTCACGCGAGCAACCACCGAGGCGTAAAGGGGACGGATGCAATTATCGACGCTGTCGGACAGCTGGAGACCGAAGGCGTAGAGATTGAGTTGGAAGTTTTGGAAAACGTATCCAATAAAGAGATACATGACGCGATGTGTGGGGCTGATATTATTGTTGATCAGTTAATTATTGGTTGGTACGCCATGTTCACGCTTGAAGCAATGGCTCTTGGAAAGCCAGTAATTTGTCACATTCGTCGTGATTTCGTGGAAATGTACGAAGCGGCAGGTGTCATAAAAAAAGAAGAATTGCCGCTAATTGATGCAACGCCGGCGACAATCAAGGAGGTACTGCGAGATCTCGTACGTGATCGAGATCGCCTGACGGAAATCGGGCAAAGGTCAAGAAGCTTTGTAGAGACTCACCATTCGATTGCGACCGCGAGCCGCCGTTTTGACACCATCAATCGTGCGCTAGGTGTGACCCCGGCCTCTAAATAGGTTGTGAGATAACAACTTTCGCGAAGCTGGTGCGTACAGTTTACAATTGAGTTAAGCCGCATTATTGGTAGAGATATGGGATACCGTTCGCCGTATACAATAGATGACAGACGAATTCGCTTCGCGCTAGCTGGTTGCGGGAGGATCTCCCAACGCCATTTCGATGCGATGAGAGAGCACCATGACCGTTGCGAACTTGTGGGGGTATGTGACAACGATTCAGTAGTGGCAGAGCAGTGTGGCGAAGAATTAAAAGTGGAGCATTTTGTGTCGC
>CAYFFH010000014.1:0-20193 GCA_964342175.1 uncultured Enterobacteriaceae bacterium
CAGGATAGCTCAATACATCTATGGTAGTGTCCTCATTGACAATAACGTCAATCGCTCCGGCGTCCAAAGAAGCTTCTATTATGGCGTCTTCATCGCTACCGGCAGAGAAACTCAGGAGGCCAACTTTCGAAAATAAGTAAGCAACAGATCCGTCAGTACCTAAATTCCCTCCGCTTTTACTAAACGCATGTCTAACCTCCGCAACCGTTCTATTTCGATTATCAGTCATACAGTCCACCATTACCGCGATTCCGCCTGGCCCGTAACCCTCGTAACGGATTTCGTCGTAATTTTCACCTTCGGTATCGCCCGCTCCTTTGCTTACGGCCCGACTAATGGTGTCTTTAGTCATATTATTTGAAAGCGCGTTATCTATCGCGGCGCGCAGACGCGGATTAGAGGACGTATCACCGCCACCCATTCTTGCCGCAACGGTGATTTCTCTAATTAAGCGGGTGAAAACTTTACCGCGCTTGGCATCCTGGCGACCCTTTCGGTGCCGAATGTTTGCCCATTTGCTGTGCCCCGCCATCGATAACCTCTAAATTTTCCGATAACCGAATCATTATTTTCGCAGAACTCTCAACGAGTTGCAGCGTGATCGAAAAGTTTCAAGCGTCGCTGTTACCGTATATGACCCGTCCATGTTCAGCGGCAAAGTTGAGTAATCGATCGATAGGTATGCGGGCAGTTTCACAAAGAGCTTTCGACACTGTTATTTCACCGCCTCCGGAGCGCAGCGAATCCGCCAAAGCTTCTAACCGATTCATCGCCATCCATGGGCAATGTGCGCAACTTTTGCAGGTCGCCCCGGAACCGCTAGTCGGCGCCTCTATTAGGGTCTTGTGAGGAGCTGCAGCACCCATCTTGTAAAAAATTCCGGCATCTGTTGCCACTATGAATTTATTTGTATCAAGATCTCGCACTGCCGCAATCAGGCCGCTAGTTGAACCCACGACATCAGCTTGCGCTACAACAGACGGCGGCGACTCCGGATGCACTAAAACCTTAGCATCGGGATGTCTTTGCCGTAATTCAGCTAGCTCGATTCCTTTAAATTCCTCGTGCACGATACAAGCGCCATTCCACAGCAACATATCGGCGCCTGTTTGGTTTTGAATGTAGTCTCCAAGATAACGATCGGGTGCCCACAAAATTTTTTCGCC
This sequence comes from uncultured Enterobacteriaceae bacterium, assembly GCA_964342175.1. GTDB lineage: Bacteria > Pseudomonadota > Gammaproteobacteria > UBA11873. The sequence goes on from CAYFFH010000014.1 coordinate 1,167, forward strand.
ACGGTCGTGCAAGTGTCTAACCACTTCTAGTGCGCTGCCGGAGGTTACCATCCAATCCGCACGAGCCTTCACGGCCGCACTAGTGTTGGCATAAACAACGACGGTGCGTTCGGGGTGATTATCGCAAAACTCGCGGAATTGTTCAGCCGGACATTCGAGATCTAACGAGCAGTTAGCATCTAAATTCGGCATTAGAACATGCTTTTCGGGGTTGAGGATTTTTGCTGTTTCACCCATGAAACGGACCCCAGCAACGACAAGCGTTTCAGCCGGATGCTCGTACCCAAAACGTGCCATATCCAGCGAATCGGACACATGGCCACCCGTCTCCTCCGCTAAAATTTGGATGGCTGCATCCGTATAGTAGTGGGCGATTAGGACGGCATTTTTCTGCTTTAGAAGCTTTTTGATCTCTTCGCTTAGATTCCAGGCCGCGTCAGCTGATACCGGTTGTTCGGCATGTTCAGGGAGATCAAACTTTGGCACTTCCAGATCTATTACGTTATTAATTACTGTAGTCATAGCGAATCACGCTCCCAAAACATTTTTTGGACACGTAGACAATCGAGTTCGGCGTCTGCAATTCCCTTAACTTGCAACTTATCACCTTAAGTTAGACAAAATTAAGCGATCCCTACTTACTTTTAGACAACCCACTCCTGGGTAGGCGTATGCCAATTTCTTTCAATTGCGTATCGGACACCGCGGCTGGAGCGGAGGTCATTAAACAACTTGCCGTTTGTGTCTTAGGAAAAGGGATCACATCGCGGATCGAGTGCTCGCCCGCCAACAACATAGCCAGACGATCTAGACCAAAAGCAATGCCGCCGTGAGGTGGACAGCCATAGCGGAGTGCGTCGAGCAAAAAGCCAAACTTTGCGTCCGCCTCATCTGCCCCAATGCCCAAAAGTTCGAACACTGTCGATTGCATCTCAGAATCGTGAATACGGATCGAGCCACCACCTATTTCACTACCATTTAAGACCATGTCATACGCTCGTGACAGTGCACCGGCAGTATTGGTTAGGAGACTACCCCTATCTTCTGACGGCGCGGTGAAGGGGTGATGTAGTGCCTCCCAGCGACTACCGTCACTGCTACGACCAAACATGGGAAAATCTATTATCCATAACGGTCGCCAGTCGTCTTTTATTAAGTCTAGATCATTGGCAATTCTATCGCGCAAAGCTCCCAGAGCTTGGTTGACGACGTCGCGCTCATCCGCTCCAAAAAAGATAAGATCCCCGTCGCGAGCGTTGGTTCGTTCCATGATAGATTGAAGGGCACCATCCGGCAGAAACTTCAATATTGGCGATTGGAGACCATCGCGGCCACGTGCCGCCTCGTTGACCTTGATATAAGCGAGTCCTCTTGCGCCATAGATGGCAACAAACTCAGTATATTCATCAATCTGCTTACGGGTAAGCTGTCCACCGCCGGGTGCAAGAAGCGCCGCAACCCGCCCTGTAGGGTTGTTAGCGGGCCCCGAAAACACTTTGAATTCCACCCCCGCCATCACGTCACCAACCTCCACTAGTTCCAGAGGATTGCGTAGATCAGGTCGGTCACTCCCATATTTTTGTATTGCATCAGCGAAGGTCAACCGTGGAAATGGATCCGGCAACTGAACCCCAAGTACAGTCGCAAATACCGACCGAATCATTCCTTCCATCAAGTCCATGACCTCGTGCTCATCAACAAACGACATCTCGACGTCAAGTTGGGTGAATTCTGGTTGCCTATCTGCCCGCAGATCCTCGTCACGGAAGCATCGAACGATCTGATAGTACCTATCGAAACCAGACATCATTAATAGTTGTTTGAACAGCTGCGGGGACTGGGGAAGAGCAAAGAACCGACCCGAATGCGTACGGCTGGGGACGAGATAATCCCGAGCGCCTTCGGGGGTCGCTTTCGTCAGCATAGGTGTCTCTATTTCTAGGAATCCGCTGTCGTCCAGATAGGTACGCAATAAACGGTTGATTTGTGCACGCAATGCAATATTTTTTTGCATACGTTCGGTGCGCAAATCTATGTAACGAAACTTTAACCGCGTATCTTCTAGCACATGCTCGTCGAGTTGAAACGGGGGCGTTTCGGCTACGTTAAGGACTTCTATATCTCCGACTAAGATCTCGATCCTACCCGTCGCCATGTCAATATTTTCAGTACCTTTAGGTCGATATCTGACACGGCCAGACACCCTAATCACGAATTCACCACGAACCCGTTCAGCTGTCGCAAAACTCTGCGGCGTGTCTGGGTCTATCACGACCTGGACGATGCCAGAGCGATCACGCAAATCAATGAATATTACCCCACCGTGATCTCGGCGGTTGTGAACCCAGCCACAGACACTGAGTTGAGTGCCCAATTCTTCTTCGGTGATGTATCCGCAGTAATGGCTACGCATGATTTAGGTAACGGTCATATCGAGAGGCCCTAGCGCTGACGCGCCAGAATGATACGTTTTGCGGTGCAACAACGCAATCTATCGAGTTTACGATAACGCCCTCAATCCTCCGTCTTATCGGCCGCTTTTGGTGATCCGACCGATGTATTCTTCTTCGACTTCGCATCGCTAACCACATCATCAGCCTGCTTCTTACCGGGCTTTTTCTCGCTATCCGTCTTGTCCTCGGCATTTGTACTTTTTTCGTCCGTCGCCTTATTTTTTTCGTCTGTCGGCTTATTTTTGAAGTCCGTCTCGTACCATCCGGTACCCTTGAGCCGAAAAGCTACCTTCGAAACGAGTTTTTGCAGACTATCTTTGCCACAAGACGGGCACTCAGTGAGCGGCCCGTCGCTCACTTTCCGCATAGTCTCAAATTGGTGGCCACAGTCTTTACATTCGTACTCGTAGATCGGCATGTCATCTCTCGTCAGATTAGTTCGACTGAAGGGTAAGTACAGTAGCGACAGATAATATCAAAAGATCATAGCCAACAACCGACGAAGTCCGGTATTTTCGTCAATTTTGCTCCGCCTGAAACGTACCAGTGTCACACCCCGCCATGTCGCATTTGGTATCTTACACGCAACGCCCGCGGTTTCTTTATTTTTTAGTCACTACTTCGCTTTTGGACTGTAGGCGTTAGATTCGCTATCATCGCCGGCCTTTCGACAGCAGTGGTCGTGAACTCTTTTGAATCGTGTTACCGCGCGATCTTTCTTCCCGACCTGATCGTAAGTGTTTTTCCCGGGCCGTTAGCTCAGTTGGTAGAGCACCGGACTTTTAATCCGATGGTCGTAGGTTCGAGCCCTACACGGCCCACCATTTTCACCACGGATATAAGTAGGCTTGACCCAAAACATTTTCTCTTTGCCACTTCCCGGCCAACAAGAATCAATGCGCGCAGCGCCCTGGCGCACGAAGTTCCAGGGAGAGACCGACCAAAATATACCTCTTTCCGTACATAGGCTCTGAGGTTTCGACTAAATACCGACATCGCCCTAGAGCTTGGTTTCGAATACATCCGTGCCACCTTGGTTATCCGACCATCGAAACGCTAGCGCGTCACCGACTTTTGCATTATCCACAATAAAAGAAAGATAAGGATTTTCTGCTATGCCGGGTCCCCAGTGACCTTGCATTACGATTTCACCATTAAGCTGGCAACTAATTTCCTGAATAAAGTGCGGGGCGTAAGAGTCTCCGTTTTTTCGCGGACCACCAACGTGCATAGGATGCCGGACAAACATTCTTACGGTTACGGAACCATTCTTTAGGGTGGTACGTACCTTTATAGATTTCATCATCGGTCGCTAACGCCGCAGCCCCCCGTCGTAACCTCAATTTTCTTGCGCGCCTGAAAAATACCCTCAGTGGTTTCGACCACTGCGACAACATCGCCAGTTTTTGCAAGCTTTATCCGGGTGGCAATAAAGCCGCTCGTTACTTTTCCAAGTGAAAACTTAGCGATCAGCGGTATAGGGTTCTCGACGGCAATGATTGAAATTGCACTAACGTCCTTGAATTTGGTTTGTATCTTGATAGGCACCACAGCGCCATTCTCCGCTAGATCAGTCATCGTGATTTGGATCACATCACTCAGTGGTATATTGGCGTCACCGAAAAGCGTGCGCATTACATCTTCGATCGATTTATCTTTGAAAGCTTCACTCGGCCGCGACACTGATACACCTGCTGCCCACAACAAGGGTGTAACGATTACGCTACTTGCCATTGCCAGCAACGTCCGCCGAGCAAGGCGCGGCGATATCGCTACAATGTTACTAGCCTTGTCTAACATACTAAATTTCATCGTATCCAACACCGATGATATGCGAACAAATGCCGAATTACTTACACCTATAGTATTAGATAGAGGTACTCAGCGTCGACGTTCCTGACGTTTACGCTCGCGTTCCTTTGTGCTTTGCTCTAGTTGGCCGAGTTCCTCGTTTATTTCATCCATTCGCGCATCAATTCGGAGCCGCTGGTAATTCGTGATATCAGCAGTTTTCTGCGCGAGATACAACTGTTGCAGGGCCAACCGGAGTTCACCTAAGCTACGATAGTATTCCGAAAGAGAAAAATGAGAATTCACAATGTTTCCGATATCATTTTCTGCCTCGGCCAAAAGTTTAAAAAAACGCGGGTCACCTCTTCCTACAAAACTAGAAGCGCGCAAATGCTTTTTAGCGACTTCCGGTTTCCCCGCTAAATTCAACATATTTGCGTAGCCATAAGCGGCAGCGCGACTAGTCGGATCGTCTCGATAAGCGACCGCATAATGCTCAAGCGCCGCCGATATATTGCCCGCACGCAGCTCGAGATGCGCTGCTGCTAAACGGAAAGCCAAAATGTTCGGCGACCCAAGCAACAACTTGGAAACTTCAACTCTCGCCTTCTCAAATTCACTGGCGGCGGTCAAAGCCAAAACGAAACCATAACGCGCTACGCTCTCGTGTACCATTGTCCCCTCGCGCAAAGCAAGCTCGTAGAAACGTTTTATAGCCCCAGGATCATCTGATGCGTGTACGCTAAGCTTGGTCCGAACGAGATGAAATTCAAAGCTGTCCTCTCTAATCGGCACCTCACCAAGCCGCAGAGCGCGATCGCGTGCTTCCGAAATTCGATTAACCGTCACAGGATGGGTTCGAAGAATTTCAGGCAGAAATGCTGGATCAGTATATCGACTTGCCGTTTGGAGCCGTTGAAAGAAATCCGCCATTGAATGAGGGTTATATCCCGCTTCATGCAGTAACTGGATACCGATCCGATCGGCTTCGCGCTCATTTGCTCGCGTGAAGTTAATTCGACCCTGGGTACTAAGCGCCTGTACGGCAGTGAGTGCACCCATGCCCGCGTCGGGATTCATTGCCATAACCGCCATCGCACCAAGCATCGCGGCCATCCGAGGAATATTCATACGCTGCTGCGCTTCGATCATGCGCGCCGTATGTCGTTGAGTGATATGCACAATCTCATGGGCGAGTACGGAAGCGACTTCGCTCTCGCCACGGGCCTCCAAGATTAGGGCCGTATGGATACCAATAAAGCCACCGGGCACAGCAAATGCGTTGATACCGGGTGCGTCGAGCATAAAAAAGGTAAAATCACCATAGTACCCCGACAATTTGCCGAGACTTAAACCAAGCCTTTGAACATAATCTTCTACCTCTTCGTCCGTAATTACTGGAGCATAACGTCGCATTTGACGCATAAATCCTTCTCCAAGCTGCTTTTCCTGCTCGGGTGAGATAATTGCACCAGCGGAATCACCAAAATCCGGAAGTTCGACGTCCTCGGTCGCAGCAAATGTAGCCGTGCTGTAAAAAACCACAAATAATAACGACAGGCGAATCAGCAGTTGATAACACGCGCCGGTCAAGTTTCCATTCACTTCTTGTTGCACGATTTTTTTCAACCTCACATCCACTTGCGTATGGAACGTCGCATCGGCCTTAGGCCACCGCGTAAGCTGCAAGTTCCCTCTACAGCATCGCTTTATCACGGCATACTGCAGCGTTACTATGGATCCGCTCGATCAGCTACAACCAGACGCTAACAGTAGTCATAAACGATAGATACTAGGAGCTACGATGGTACGACGGAATGCATTCTACGCTCAATCAGGCGGCGTGACGGCTGTGATTAACGCAAGTGCGTGCGGGGTCATTGAAGCGTCGCGGGAAAACTCAAAGGTGATAAATAGCGTTATCGCTGGGCGTAACGGCATTATTGGCGCGCTAACCGAAGATTTGATCGATACATCAAAAGAATCAAACGAGTCCATCGCAGGTTTACGCTATACGCCGTCTGGAGCTTTTGGCTCATGCCGATACAAACTCAAAAACCTTGACAAAAACCAGTCCGAGTACGACCGTCTACTCGAGGTTTTCGAAGCGCACGACATCCGTTATTTCTTCTACAACGGTGGCGGCGACTCGCAGGACACAACGAATAAAATTGCGCGGCTAGCAGACCTAAGAGGTTATCCACTACGCTGCATTGGGATCCCTAAAACCGTTGATAACGATTTGCCGATAACCGATAACTCCCCTGGCTTCGGTTCGGTCGCAAAATATGTTGCAGTTTCGATTCGGGAGGCCGGTTATGACGTAGCCTCGATGTCTAAAACCTCTACCAAAATATTTGTACTGGAGGTCATGGGTCGCCATGCCGGATGGATAGCGGCGGCCGCCGGGCTCGCACAAGAGCGACCCGACGATGCACCACATCTAATATTATTCCCCGAAATTAGCTTCGATGAATCTGATTTCATCAATCGCGTAGAAAATTGCGTTGCCAAACGTGGGTACTGCGCAATCGTCGTGTCGGAAGGTGTACGCGACGCCAAGGGGAACTTCGTCGCTGATTCTGGCTTGCGCGACGCGTTTGGTCACGCTCAACTTGGGGGTGTCGCGCCGGTCATAGCAGCGTTGATAAAACAACGTCTAGGTTTAAAATACCATTGGGCTGTCGCAGATTATTTACAACGTGCAGCGCGGCACATTGCATCGAAAACTGATGTTGAACAAGCCTACGCACTCGGCCGCGCCGCCGTCGACATGGCATTAGCGGGAAACACTGCGGTAATGCCAACTATTGAAAGAGTTTCGGATGAACCGTACCGCTGGGCAATCGGCGAAGCCCGCTTGGAAGACGTGGCTAATGTTGAAAAAATACTGCCACGCAACTATATAACAGACGACGGCTACGGTATAACGCCACCTTGTCGGCGCTATTTAAGTCCACTTATTGTCGGAGAGGACTACCCACCTTACCGTAACGGATTACCGGACTATGTGCGTCTAAAAAATACCCGGATCGCCAAACGACTCTCCACTAGTTTCAATCTACTCTGATCCGTCGATCTATGGCCCTAGCGTAGTAGTTTTAGGCCTTAATAGATGCCCAATTTTGTAATTTTCAAGCAACATAATTGTCTCAGCCATCGGTAATCCAACAACGTTGGAATAACTTCCATCGATCTTCTCAACAAAAGCCCCACCAAGCCCCTGAATCCCGTAAGCGCCAGCCTTATCCCGAGGTTCTCCTGTTTCCCAATAGCGTCCCATCTCTGATGCTTTGATGGCGCGAAATTTTACGCGTGTTCGAACGCTGATCACCTCTGAGGATTCTTGCATCATGGCGAGCCCTGAGTAGACATCGTGCCAACGTCCAGACAAACGCGAGAGCATTTCACGCGCTTGTTCCAACCCCGCTGGTTTTCCTAGGATCAAACCGTCGATAACGACCGTCGTATCGGCAGCTAAAACCGGAGTCGGCGCTTGGCACGCCATAGACGCCGCTACCTTCGCTTTGCGCAATGCCAATCGTCTAACGTAAACGCTCGGAGTTTCCCCCATCTTGTGAGATTCATCAATTTCTACAAAAATAGTCAAGAACGAAACGCCTAGTTGTTTCAAAATATCTGCTCGACGCGGCGATGTGGAGGCGAGAACCAGATCATATTTGATTGACGTTACGTCCCCGTTCAAAAGAAACTCACCCCATCAAATAGATGCTTCAGAGAACTGCTAGACACGGTGGTAAGGGTGGCCACGTAACACACTCCAACCACGATATAACTGCTCGCTCAAAATGACCCGCGCCAACTGATGCGGTAGTGTTAAGGGGGAAAGCGCCCAGCGATGGTGAGCGCGTTGAAGGAGGCCCGGCGCGAGGCCTTCTGCCCCACCTATTAGACAGGCAACATCGGTATACATTTCACGCCAAGAATCGAGTTCTTTTACCAACTGCTCTGTCGACCAAAGTGCACCTCTTTCATCCAAAGCTACGATACAAGCACCCCGAGGACAGTGATGGAGTAGGCGATCTGCTTCTTTTTTAAGGTTTACACTCTTCGTTGATTGTTTTATCGGTGATATCTCACGGACAAGAATCTCGATATGACCTCGCAGACGTTTCAAATACTCTTCCTCCGCTCGAACTACCCAATCGCGCGGACGTTTAGTGATACATAGGACATGTACACGCATCTAATTAACAAATAACTTTACGATCAGTTGACACCATACCCTAAGTGATTGCTCCATCAAGTCTATGGGATAGCTTCCCGATAACGCATATCAAGAATCGAATTTCGCCGTCGCTAAGTTTGACCCAGGTTGAGATTGATCCCATAACTTTTCTAGTTGATAGAACGCTCGCGTTTCGGGTCGCATCGTATGAACAACAACATCGCCATAATCGATCAAAATCCACTCGCCGACATTCGCGCCTTCAACCCCTAGAGGGCGAATGTCCTTCTTGCGAACCGCTTCGATAACACGATCCACGAGCGCCTTTACTTGTCGTACAGATCGACCCGAAGCGACGACCATATAATCCGTGATCGAGGTCACCCCTCGAACATCGAGTACTCTGATGTCATCAGCTTTACCATCACCGAGTGACGCCGTAACCAGCTTAAGCAATGTTTCAGGTGGAAGTTCAGCATTCATGTTAATTCACACTCAAATATAGTTGTTGTTGCTTGATGAGTTGCCCCACCATCGACGCTACGAAGTAACTGATATCACGGCCGTCGGCGACACGACGACGTATATCTGTAGACGATATAGGCAGTAAGGGGATAGGTTGAAAATAGATTCGACCGGAAAGCTCATCGTGCAATACGGCTGGATCATTGACTTGAGCGGACTCTACAAGTCGGTGCAATCGGGGATCTCGGATCGAGTCTGAACCGGGCCGTGTAGCGACTACAATATGGCTAAAGTTCAGTAGTTCTTGCCAACGGTGCCACCCACACAATCCTTGGAAAGAGTCGGCACCGAGGATTAAACATAAAGGCTGCTCGCTGAATTCTGTACGCAAACTCTCCAACGAATCTATCGTATAGGAAACCCCGCCACGCCGAATCTCGCGATCATCTGCTATTAAGCGTTCACCATCTACGACTAAGTTCAGCATCGCAAGCCGAATACTGGCGCTCGCTCCGGCCCGTTCCCGGTGGTTCGGTATATTTAACGGTAGCATCCGCACTGCGGAAAGGTTCAATAATTCGTAAACCTCTAGTGCCAGGCGAAGGTGACCCACGTGCACCGGATCAAAGGAACCACCCAAAACGCCAATCGGTGCGGTTGGTGTTACGGTGGGCACCATCAGTCAATTTGTGGGCGTGATAACTTGTTCGACACGTCGTCGATTATATGCCTTAGTCGCGCACATGCCCGTCGCCAACAACAATCCATTTTTGTGAAGTTAGTCCAACTAAACCAACGGGCCCGCGTGCATGAAATTTGTCAGTACTAATACCAATCTCCGCACCCAGGCCGTACTCATAACCATCCGCAAATCGGGTAGAGGCATTTACCATCACAGAACTTGAATCTACTTCTGCAGTGAACTGTCGCGCTACTGAAAGATCCTCTGTGACAATGCAATCCGTGTGCTTAGAGCCGTACTTGCGAATATGTTCGATTGCTTGTTCGACATCATCAACAACACGTATTGCAAGAATCGGGGCGAGGTATTCCTCATACCAGTCCTTTTCACTGGCCGCCATCACGTCAGAGTGAAATTTTTGTGCGACCGTGCAGCCCCGCAATTCCACATCAAGTCTGTGGTACGCCTCTATTAATCGCGGCAATACTAGCTCCACAATAGGCCTGGCGATTAGTAACGTCTCCATGGTGTTGCAAGTCCCATAACGTTGCGTCTTAGAGTTGAGTGCAACATCAAATGCCTTGTTTGGATCTGCGGCAGCATCTATATAGACATGGCAAACACCATCAAGGTGCTTTATTACCGGCATCTGCGCGTCTCGAGAAATCCGATCAATCAACCCCTTGCCTCCACGGGGAACTAGCACATCAACCCACTGGGGAACCTTGAGTAAGGCACCAACCACCGCTCGATCACTGACCTCAAGCACCTGCACCGCCGTCGCAGGGAGATCCGCTTCACGCAGCCCTTCTGAGATACAAGAGCTAATCGCGGCATTAGATTTTAGTGCCTCGGAACCACCTCTCAGTATGGCGGCATTCCCCGATTTTAAGCATAGCGCCGCTGCATCCGCGGTAACGTTTGGCCGCGACTCGTAGATAATCCCAACGACTCCGATAGGAACCCGCATTTGCCCAACCTGAATACCCGAGGGACGGTATCGAAGGTCAGTTGTCTCGCCTACCGGATCCGGTAAATCAGCAACCTCCCGGAGACCAGCTGCCATAGCCGCGATCCGCTCCGGGCTTAATTTCAAACGGTCTAACATCGCTTCGTCAAGCTTATCGGCTTCCGCCAGATCTTCTCCATTTGCCGCCAAAATGGCGACTTCAGCAAGCTCGATGTTACGCGCGATCAAATTTAAAGCTGCATTCTTTACGCGCGTGCTTGAGCGCGCCATCTCAACAGCCGCCGCACGCGCCTGCTTACCTATGGCATCGATATATGCTGAACTATCTAAGCTTTTAGCTTGGTTGATTTTATCCACCTGCCCGCTCATCGATTATCGTTTTGAACTCTGTACTCAAACCTTGCGGGCGAGCTCGAGACACAGCCATTCCAATTCGTCCCAACCGTTACCCGCTAACGTACCTTTAATAACCCTATCAAGCTGAATACTATCCCGGAACATTTTGGTCATATGCTCCAATGAGACGCTCGATAAAACCTTTTTTACAGCCTTCGCGCGCGAACTCCAAACATTATGCGCATCTAGTACTGATTGCGCGGGCTTTCCGTCAGCCATATCGACAGCCATGTAGGATAGATTCCGTAATTCTCGGTTAAGCGCCCACCCGATTACAACTGCCTCAGTTCCTTCCTCACGTAATCCGCGCAACACTCGAACCGCCTTCGCTCCGTCTCCAGATAGCGTGACATCGATCAGATCAAAAACGTTGAAGCGTGCACTATCAACTACCGCACTGAGGGCGACGTCGATGTCTACTTCACCTTGTTCCACCATTAGACTCAACTTTTCCAACTCTTGCGCCGCGGCTAGTAGGTTTCCTTCCGCTCGAATGGCGAGAAATTCAGCCGCTGGTGAAGTCAGTCTCATGCCAAGTTCTGCTGCACGTTTGATTATCCATCGATCAAGTTCGGATAATGCAATTTGCCGTACCTGTACTGTCACGCCAATTTTATCCAGGGCCCTAAACCATTTAGATTTTTGAGCGTTCTTATCGAGCCGATCAGCGGTTAGGAGAAAAACATCAGGTATGTCATCGCGGCTGAAAAGGCTAAGCAAAACCTCACTACCAAGCTTATCGGGTTTACGCCCAGCAAGCCGAATTTCAATCAAACGGCGCTCGGCAAACAGAGACATCTCATTTGCCCTGCTCTGCAGCTGTTGCCAATCGAACTTGGCCTCAACCTCGAATATCAGACGCTCTGACGTGCCGTCCGCTCGCGCTGCCGCCCGCACAAGATCGGAGCATTCGGCGCTTTGCAACGGCTCGTCGCCAAATACCATATATGCGCGCGACAAACCTTTTTTTTTAAGCTGAGCTCTTAAATTAACTGGAGCTATGTGCACGTCTATGCCCTAACAAAATAAAAGCGATTGGACAATAAAAACATCTCGTATTTTTGTATCCCTTAATATTCTACGGCATTATCACCGTAACCTATCATCGCTCGCACTGATGCGAGATGGAATCGCGAAAATTTAAACAACAAAATAGCGTGAACGCTAGGACGGTGAAGCGTCTATCCCTACCGATTGTAGACGTCTTACAATTGTCGCGGCCGCATCCTCGGCCAACTCCCGTCTAATCGTCGATTCCTGCTCAATGGTGCCTAGTAACGAGTCTTCATCAAACACAAAGTCCTGGACCCAGTTTAGTTTTTTAAGCGGAGATAACAACGTGCCTTCGTTCGTTCGGACCGAAAAGCCAACCTCTAAAGCCATTTCCACTTCTCTTACCTTCCCTGTATCAGGATCTACTGATAGGACTCTACGATCAAATATCTCGTGGTTTAATTCCAGGATGACTTGCGCCGCCTTCTTAGTCGTTACTTTCACGCCACCGTAACTCAGCTCCATTAACATGGCCCGACGCAAATTCTCAGCCGATACCGCTTTTAGGTGTACTGATTTAATTGAAGACGTATTTGGTCGTGTCCCTCGCAAGTACCAGTCGGCGCAACCAATAAGGCTAATCGAAACGACAAGCATAACGACGATGATCTTTTTATCTTGCCACATAAGACAATTATCGCACGACTATATTAATTAAGCGCCCAGGAACATGTACGATTTTCACCACCTCCATTCCTTTAATAGCTCGTTTCACATTCGGATCCGCGAGGGCCACTGAGACTATCTCGTTTTTTGGACAATTCGCAGAAACGTTGATTTCCGCCCGCTTCTTACCGTTAACCTGCACGATATTAAGAATTTCGTTGCGTACTAAGGCACGTTCGTCAATGCGTGGCCAAGATGCATCCAATAACAATTCCGACTCATGGCCAAGGGCACGCCACAAAATGTCTGTACAGTGAGGGATAATTGGGGCTAAAAGTAAAACCGCGGCTTCGAGACCTTCTTGCATCACTGCACGCCCTTGATCACTGTCTTCTTGGACTCGCGACAGAGCATTGACCATCTCCATTACTGCCGCAATTGCAGTGTTGAATTTATAACGCCGCGAAACGTCATCGGTCACTTTGGCGATGGTCTCGTGAATCTGACAACGCAACATCTCCATATCAGAACTCAAGTCGTTCGGGTTAAGCGTCGCAGAAAGACCTTTTTTTGTGTGCGCATAAGTTAAGCGCCATAGACTTTTGATAAATCGAGAGGCTCCCTCAACAGCGTTATCTGACCATTCCAGAGTGTGATCTGGGGGGGCCGCAAACATCGTATAAAGACGAACCGTGTCGGCACCGTAACGCTCAATCAAAGCCTGGGGATCCACACCGTTGTTTTTTGACTTCGACATCTTCTCGATGGCGCCTATTTGCACCAGCTCACCGTCCGCAACCAACCGAGCAGCTATCGCGCGGCCCTTTTCATCCCGTTCGACTTGTACTTCCGCAGGATTGAAATACTGTGGCTTCGCATTGGCGACTTCCCGAAAGTATGTTTCTTTACACACCATTCCCTGGGTTAAAAGCCTAGAAAATGGTTCGCTTGCCGTAACCAATCCTACGTCTCGCATTAATTTTTGGAAAAAGCGCGCATACAATAAATGCAAAACAGCATGTTCAATACCACCGATATAGACATCCACGGGCATCCAGTATTCGACACGTTCATCGACCATTGTTGAATCTGCGTCTGGACAACAATACCGGGCAAAATACCAAGAAGATTCGAAGAATGTATCGAAGGTGTCTGTTTCACGCCTCGCAGGGCTACCATTTTTCGGGTGCTCAGTTTCAACAAAATCTGGCATCGTACTTAATGGTGACATCACGCCTTGCCATTCAATATCCTCCGGCAAAATAACCGGTAGTCGGTCCGCGGATTCTGGTAGGAGTTCACCGTCAGCGTCATAGATCATCGGAATTGGACAACCCCAATAGCGTTGTCGCGAGATCAGCCAATCCCTGAGCCGAAATTGCACTTTTCGCTCACCAAGCCCTTCTGACTCCAATCGGCTCGAGATAGCATCAAAAGCCGCTGGAAAGTCGAGCCCATCGTATTCGTCACTATTCCCGAGGAGACCTTTTTCAGAATACGCGCACTCCGTAACCCCCGGATCCTCGCCTTCAGCAGCAAAAATGACCTGTTTTATCGGAAGGTTATAAGTATTTGCAAACTCCCAATCTCTTTGATCGTGACCAGGAACCGACATCACTGCGCCCGCGCCGTAGCTCATTAATACAAAATTCGCGACCCACACAGGGACAGGCTCACCCGTTAGTGGGTGATCAACACTAATTTCAAGAGGCAACCCGCGTTTCTCCATGGTCTCGACCGCGATTTCCGAAGTGGACGATGCCACGCAATCTTCGATGAAAGAAAATAACTCAGGGTTTGTCCGAGCAGCGGCTGTCGCTAGCGGATGCTCCGGAGCAACTGCCATGTACGTTACACCATATAGTGTATCGGGACGGGTAGTAAATACTTCGAGTGCGCCATCACCGGAAGTCAACGGAAATTTTATCTGCAATCCTTCTGATCGACCTATCCAGTTCCGTTGCATCGTTTTGACCGCTTCGGGCCAGTCTTCAAGTTGATTTATATCTTCGAGAAGCTCGTCGGCATAATCCGCTATGCGGACAAACCACTGCGGGATTTCGCGACGTTCAACCAGTGCGCCGGAGCGCCACCCTCGGCCATCGATAACTTGTTCATTGGCGAGCACGGTTTGATCAACTGGATCCCAATTGACTACCGCTTTTTTTCGGTATACCAGCCCCTTTTCGAACAACTGGGTAAAAAACCACTGTTCCCAACGATAGTAGCTAGGATCGCAGGTGGCCAATTCACGTTCCCAGTCGTAACCAAATCCTAAACGCCGCAATTGTCCCCGCATATAATCTATATTGCTGCGTGTCCATTCCGCCGGCGGAATTTTGTTTTCGATTGCAGCATTTTCGGCGGGTAAGCCAAACGCATCCCAGCCCATCGGTTGCATAACGTTTTTACCGCGCATGCGCTGATAACGCGCAATTACATCGCCTATTGTGTAATTACGTACGTGTCCCATGTGCAAGCGACCACTAGGGTAGGGGAACATCGATAGACAATAAAATTTTTCGCGACTACGATCTTCCGTGACCGTGAACGCGCGACTATCCTCCCAAGATTTTTGCACTGCGGATTCTATCGCAGCGGGATCGTAGCGTTCTTCCATCGAGTTAAGTCAGTATCGGGGTTGTTGATTAAACTAAGCCGGCTTTTTGCTCTACCAGCAGACGGTATCTAGCACTTTGTGAGCGCTTAGTTCACTACTACTAAAGCGTATTTTCGGCGTGGCCTCAAAGCATACCGTAGGGCTCGTGCCTGCGCAAAAAAACACCTCGAGTTATACTTTGATACCCTATTTTATGCCTAAAAGACCTCTAAATGTCCCTGTGGCTGCATAGGTTTTACTAGGTTTCAACATGTCGAATGCTTTAAAATTTGACTCGCCAATATTAAACCAACAGGCCTCGCCTACCTGGTTTCAATGTCCGTTAGCGTCAAGGGAGAGAACTATTATCACAGATCATTCGAACTTATTATTGGTATTTGTGCACGCATTTATAATGTCCCCATCTATTAACTCGACATTGATACCACATTATTGGCTAGTCATTGGGGCGTCTTTTGAGTCGGTCTTTTTTCTTTCTTACCTTATTTTATACGGGTCGATATCCCTTCAGCCCAGTCATTTTCTGTTCACGGTTCGAATTCAGCGACCCCAAATAAACTATTAAATAACCGGTATAATCTAGCAAGATTCGAGCGGAGAATAAGTTCTTAAATTTCATATGCTCGTAATAAACCAAACTTAGGATAAAAATACTAACCATAAAGCAGCAATAGATTTCACAAGGTAGCATCGAGAATGGCAAGTATCTTGGTCGTTGATGACGAACCTGCTATACGACAAACGCTTACTTTTACGCTAGCCAGCGAAGGACACCGCTGCTTCGAGGCTGCTGACGCCAACGAAGCCAGTATCATTTGCACCACCTCACACCCAGATCTAATCCTCCTGGACTGGATGTTACCCGGTATTAGCGGGGTCGACTTTGCACGCCGCCTTAAGCGCGACCCGACGACCCGGCATATTCCAGTGATCATGGTAAGCGCAAAAGGAGAAGAAACAGATAAAGTGCGAGCGCTAGATACCGGTGCCGACGACTACATAACGAAACCTTTTTCAACCAAAGAGCTCCTAGCCCGGATTCGAGCTGTGATAAGACGCAGCGCTTCAAACGATACCGAGTGTGAAATCGTAGAGTTAGCCGGTGTCCGGATCAACGCTCAAACCCACCAGGTAACAATTAATCAACAAATCGTCGACACCAGTCCTACCGAGTTTAAACTTTTGTTTTTTCTTGCAGTAAATGCAGAGCGAGTCCATACGCGCGGCCAATTACTGGACGGAGTATGGGGTAACGACGTCTATGTCGATGAACGCACTGTCGATGTACATATCCGACGATTACGTAAATTGCTCGAACCGCATGGTTCCGACAAACTTCTTCAAACTGTGCGTGGCGTTGGGTATCGGTTTTCTGAAAAATGAACCGAATTCACTCAAGAATATACAGAAGCTTTCTACTTCCTCCCTTTCCAGCGATAATTAGCTCAACATTAAAGACCAGGCGCTATTTGTAATGCAGGCAAGTGATATTCGTCGGCTTTGCGTTGTCGTCGGCCTCGCGCTCATCGTTGGTTGGAGCCTCGGAAGCATACCGATTGCTCTGCTTTCCGCACTGCTATTATATTGCGCGTGGCTACACCATCAGGTGAGTCAGCTGTTACGTTGGATCCGCAATCATAAGCGTACACCAGCACCAGAATCGCGTGGCGTATTCGAAGATTTATCCCGTGAGATTGACTACATCAGGAACCGAGACAAAAAACGCAAAAAGAAACTCCGCAACTACCTCAAACAATTCCAACAAGCAACTCAAGCTCTACCTGACGGCACAATAGTCCTTGACGAATACGGGTCAGTAAAATGGGCTAATAAAGCAGCCGGTGCGATCCTCGGCATTCAATGGCCTGACGACAATAATCAACGCATTACAAATTTAGTCCGAATGCCAGAGCTGACTGAATTCGTAAATGTAGCCAACAAAAACTCAAGCCTGGATATTCCCTCTCCAGTTGATCCTGATATTCAGCTTAATATCAGACTTACCCCTTACGGCAACAATCAACGTTTATTCGTAGCGCGCGACATAACTCAATTGCACCGAACTAACCGAATTCGAAGTGATTTCGTTGCTAACGTATCACACGAGCTAAAAACACCAATAACGGTGCTACGCAGCTACCTTGAAACCATGAGCGGACAACAAGAACTGTGTCCACCAACATGGAAAAATGGCCTTCAACAGATGCTGGATCATGTGAAACGAATGCAGAACGTCGTTGAAGATTTACTGACTTTATCGAAGCTTGAACAAAGTAATCATGTTGAAGAACGAAAACCGGTTGTGGTGTCAGCGATGATCACAGATATCCATCGGTTAGCGAAAAACCTTGAGGACCATTCGGAGCATATCTTCGTTCTTGAAATCGACACTAATCTTGAGATTCTTGGTTCAACTAACGAACTATTTAGTTGTTTTTCTAACCTTGTATTTAACGCGATTCATTACACCGAGGCGCGAGGGGTAATCGAGATTAACTGGTACCGAGACGAAAGCGGAGCGCACTTTTCGGTCACAGACAATGGACAGGGCATCCCAGCCGAAAAAATCCCTCGGTTAACGGAACGATTCTATCGGGTAGATCGAGCCCGCACGCGCGCGCTTGGAGGAACAGGACTTGGTCTCGCGGTCGTTAACCATGTACTCACGCGCCATGATGCGACTCTCTATATTGAAAGTGAAGTTGGCGTGGGCAGTACGTTTCGTTGCGATTTTCCCCTAGAGTCGATGAGCAATAACCAGCCTGATAGCGCCAATGACCGAACAGCCTGATGGTTTATGTTCTTTTAGAAGATAACTTTAATTCCTGCTCGATGTCTTCAAGAGACGTATGTCTCACATCTTTACCCTCGACAAAGTAGATGATGTATTCGCCAATGTTGTTGGCATGATCACCAATACGCTCGAAAGCTCGCACCGCCAACACTGCATTCAATACTTGGGAAATACTCCGGGGGTCTTCCATCATATACGTTATGAGATGTCGCATGATGGCATCATTTTCTTCATCGACTTGTGGATCTTGTTGCGCCACGTGAAACGCCGCCTGCGAGTCCATCCGCGCGAATGCATCGAGTACGTCGTGTAACATTTTTTTTACATGAGCGCCCATCGCCAAAATGCCGACATAGTAAGACTTTGGACTATCCGAACCCATTAATTCAAGTGCCATGCGCCCAACTTTTTCGACCTCATCACCGACGCGCTCAAGGTCTGTAATCGTCTTACTGACAGCGAGCACCAATCGAAGATCCCCAGCCGCAGGTTGGCGTTTAAGCAAAATACGTGAGCACTCCTCATCAATCTCGACCTCTAAGGCGTTGACCTTATAATCATGAGTCGCAACATATTCGGCCGCTTCGAAATCTTCGTTAGACAGCGCGGTCAGCGCTCTGTTTAAATGATCTTCTACCAAGCCTCCCATCGCAAGCACGTTCGCTCGCAAATCATTTAATTCATTATCGAATTGCTGCGAAATGTGAACCGGTATCTGTCTGGATGCCATGAGGCCTCTCTCTGCTTAGCCGTAGCGGCCTGTAATATAGTCTTCTGTTTGTTTCCTATCCGGATTTGTAAAAATTTTATTGGTATCGCCAAACTCTACTAAATCGCCCAAATACATAAATGCGGTGTAGTCCGAAACACGTGTCGCTTGCTGCATATTATGGGTCACAATAACGATTGTATATTCTTGTTTCAATTCGTAAATAAGTTCTTCGATTTTTAAGGTTGAAATCGGATCCAAAGCAGAAGCTGGTTCGTCAAGCAAAAGGACTTCCGGTT
>CAYFFH010000015.1:0-19875 GCA_964342175.1 uncultured Enterobacteriaceae bacterium
TGCCGAGTCATCAATGAGATTGATTCAGACCTTATGCAAGCGGTCCCGATGCTCCGGCTATTGCAAGGAGACGTTGGATCGGGGAAAACAGCTGTTGCGGCCGCGGCACCACTAACTGCAATTATCGCTGGTTACCAGGTCGCCTTGATGGCACCGACGGAGCTTCTCGCTGATCAGCATAGGCGAAATTTCGAAAATTGGTTCGCAGAACTAAATCTGCCCGTGCTAATGCTTACGGGACGTCTAACCCAGAAAAAACGTAAGTCGATAATTAGCCAAATCGCAGTTGGCAAACCTTGTCTGGTCGTCGGAACACACGCGCTCTTTCAAAACGATGTAGCCTATCCGAAACTCGGTCTCGTCGTCGTTGACGAACAACACCGATTTGGCGTTCATCAACGTCTGGCGTTGCGAGACAAGGGCGTCCTCCGAGGATCTCAGCCGCATCAACTGATTATGACGGCAACACCGATCCCTCGGACATTAGCGATGACTGCCTATGCCGACCTCGACGTGTCCGTATTGGATGAGTTGCCACCGAATAGGAGACCATCACGCACAGCGGTTATCCCTGACGCTCGTCGAGGCGAGGTAATTGAACGCATTGCTCTCGCCTGCGCTGACTCCCGCCAAGTATATTGGGTGTGCCCGTTAATAGATGAATCGGATTTCCTTGAGGCGACGGCTGCAACCGATACGTTAATCTTGCTGAATGATGCACTACCACAATTGCGTATTGCACTCATACACGGACGCATGTCAGAGAAGGAAAAATCTGCCGTTATGCACTCGTTTTCAACGAATGAACTAGATCTATTAGTTGCTACTACAGTTATTGAGGTTGGGGTCGACATCCCTAATGCAAGCCTCATGGTAATCGAAAATGCTGAGCGTTTAGGACTATCACAGCTTCACCAGTTGCGTGGGCGGGTCGGTCGCGGTGCTGCAACATCCGATTGCTTGTTGCTATATAAAACACCACTGAGTGAAACGGCTAAACATCGACTCCAGGCTATTCGTGAAACCAGCGACGGCTTTGTGATCGCCGAACGTGATTTACAACTCCGCGGCCCGGGCGAGGTACTAGGCACTAAGCAAACGGGATCTCCAGAATATCGCATTGCTAACATTATGCGAGACTACAAGATGCTTCCATTGGTGCAACGTACGGCAGACGAACTCATGGACTCTGAACCGAATATAGTTGAACGAATCGTCGAACGTTGGTTAACGAATCGGATAGAATACGTCAACGTCTAACTTTTCGACACGATCGATGGACTGGGATCAACTGAAAGATCGCGTTAGCATCTACGGGCGCTTAATGCGACTGCACCGGCCGATTGGAACCTTGCTGCTTTTATGGCCGGTGTTGTGGAGTCTGTGGATCGCATCGGGAGGAGTGCCAGACACTAAAGTTTTACTAGTCTTCATCTTAGGCACATTTACAATGCGTTCGGCGGGTTGCGTGATCAATGATTTCGCCGATCGTAACATCGACGCACATGTGGAACGGACACGAGACCGTCCATTTGCAACCAACGCCGTGTCGGTGAAAGAAGCGTTGATACTATTTTTAGTGCTGGTTGTAATCTCTGCTTCGCTAGTCGCGACGATGAATAATCTGACTATATACCTCTCGTTTTTAGGCGTGGTGTTAGCGATAATTTATCCTTTTACGAAACGATATGTTTATATCCCACAAATTTTCCTTGGCTGCGCTTTCAGTTGGGGTGTTCCGATGGCATTTGCGGCGCAAACAAACTCAGTACCTAATCTGGCATGGGTAGTAATGGCCACAGGTGTGCTCTGGGCAATAATTTACGACACCGAATATGCCATGGTTGATCGAGAGAGCGATATCAGTCTGGGCTTAAAATCAACCGCAATCTTGTTTGGCGAATTGGACCGCAGCTTCCTCGGCACGTTCCAAATCATGATGTTGTTGGGGCTTTGGTTGATCGGTCGCGAAGCACACCTCGGTTGGCCTTATACCATCGCGTTAATCATATGTGGCGGACTGGCCGCCTACCAACAGACATTGATCTACCAACGAAACCCGGCAAAATGCTTTAAGGCCTTTATGAACAATAACTGGTACGGCTCAGTGGTGTTCTTTGGCATTGCCGCGAGCTATTGGAATGCGAGTTAAGTAAACTCTGCTCTCAAAAGGACCTCATTCCGTCTCTAATTGCATTCTAACGAGTAGCGTGCCCCACGTGGTTGATTGATTAGCCTACCCACCCTTTTAGGGATCGCGCCCAGGAGGAACAATACCCACATGAGTCCGCAGCAGATCAACACCATAATTACCTAGTTAAGGCCAAGACACCACGTAATGTCACCACCATACCAAGCGACTAAGATTACCAAGATCTAAAGCCAGTCCTCGACCGGTGCTACAGTTGCCCGGACCACACTTTCAGTGACGACTGGATCCTAGCGTTCAGGCCGCGCAAAATATAAGGCGCAGATAGTGCCTATTGCTGTTCTTTTTCGAACCACAATAGCTTGGCGAAACCAACGTATTTAATGAGTTTTGATAATATTATGACAAACACCAACTCCACACCAAGACCCTTGGAAGGACTACGCGTAATAGAAGTAGGGCAACTGCTGGCGGGTCCCTTTGCTGGCACAATGCTCGGATATTTTGGCGCCGAGGTAATCAAGGTTGAGCCGCCGGTGACGGGTGATCCGATCCGCCGCTGGCGAAAACTTAGAAATGGGCAATCGTTGTGGTGGTCGAGCCTTGGTCGCAACAAAAAGTGCGTCACAATCGACCTAAAAGACGATCGGGGGCGCGCGCTAATGCGACAGTTAGTCAATACGGCGGACGTTATTGTCGAGAACTTCAAGCCGGGAACAATGGAAAAATGGGGCCTTGGCCCTGAAGAGTTTAAGGAGTCAAACCCGGGACTTATCTATACCCGAATTTCGGGTTACGGCCAAACAGGCCCCTCAGCACCTAAACCAGGATTCGCATCGGTTTGTGAAGGGTTCGGAGGTTTTCGTTACGTGAATGGATTTCCAGACGAAGCGCCTGTAAGGCCGAATCTTAGCATCGGTGATACTTTAGCTGGCATTCACGCGGCATTTGGAATCCTGCTTGCATATATAAACCGCGTGAACGACGGCGAGGGACAAATCGTTGATGTTGCGATTTTTGAGGCCGTATTTAACCTACTTGAAGGGGTTGTTCCGGAGTATGATGGCGCCGGTATCATCCGTGAGCCTTCAGGATCAACGATCACTGGCATCGTTCCATCCAACACATATCGGTGCGAGGACGGCAAGCTTATTGTTATCGGAGCGAATACCGATTCGATGTTCAAACGCCTTGCCGATGTAATGGGCGACCCGGGCATGGCCACCGATACGAGATTTACCGATAACAACAAACGAGTTGATCACCAAGAGGAAATAGATGGGAAAATCGCCGCGTGGGCTGCGTCAACGCCCGCTGCTGCAGCATTAAGCGCACTTGACGCCAATGGCGTCGCTGCCGGACCAATCTATAGTGTCAAAGACATTTTTGAGGATCCGCAATATGCCGCACGAGGTTTACTTCAACAGGTAACAGTTGATGGCGAACCGCTCACCATCCCTGCGATCATTCCACATTTATCGCAAACCCCCGGTAGGACACAGTGGCCAGGACCACAGGTGGGATCGCATAACGATGAAATCTTCTCTGATTTGCTGAATTTATCCGACGACGAACAATCCGAACTCCGAGACATCGGGATTATTTAAAAGCTACTAGATTGCAGCTGATATGATCGATTGCTTATTCGCGTACGGCACGCTGCGGGCGCCAGAGTTGCTGCAATCGGTGATTGGACGCCGGATTGAAGGAAATCCGGCGGTTCTAGAAGGGTATATCTGTCGTCAAGTTAGGCATGCAGATTATCCTGCAATCACCCAACGCACTGGCTCATCAACCCAAGGGTCTGTGTATTGGGGTATCGACGCGCCGGCCTGGCGGCGCCTAGATGCGTTCGAATCGAACTTATATGAACGAAGTGTAGTTGAAATTTCCCATGCGGATGCTGCAAGCGCAATGGCCTATACCTATGTAATCGCCGACGCGTATAAAAATCGCCTTACAGATGAAGTGTGGGTATTGGAGCACTTTCGACTTTCCCATTTAAACCGATATCTAAGTCAGTTTCCCAGTTAACTTTATCTTTGGATGACGAATTCGATCATTTTGTTTGCGTATGGAATACGCGATATTGTGATGCTGCCAGATTGTTATTGCGCGTTGACTCCGGCGTGATAGGCTACAAGCATCGCTTTGGCTTTGACCTTGCCTACTCTAAAACAATTGAGGATCTGAGATGAATCAACCTGACCACATAATAGCCCTGAACATTCCACTTCCTGATGAATCTGATTTGCCCGAAGATCTACAAAAATTTTTTAGTATTTGCCGTGAAAAACTCGGTTTAATCCCAAATGTGCTTTCGGCCTATAGCCATGACGATGAGCAGTTGCGAACTTTCTCTCGATTCTATAATGCGTTGATGTTCGGCAAGTCTGGGCTCAGTAATCTCGAAAAGGAGATGATTGCAGTAGTTGTGTCGTGTGCTAATCACTGCTTCTACTGCCTAACGGCACACGGTTGCAATTTGCGGGAATACTCGGAGAATCCGGTACTTGGCGAGTTAATGGTCCAGAATTATCGATCCGCCGACCTCGAGCCACGGCATCGCGCGATGTTGGACTTTGCCGATAAACTTACGCGCGCCACGAATGAAATCAGCGAGTCCGACCGACAACGGTTACGAGACAATGGCTTCACCGAAAAAGATATTTGGGACATTGCGAATATTGCCGGCTTTTATAATATGACAAATCGGGTCGCTAGTGCCGTCGATATGCAACCGAATAAGGAATATCACGGAATGCATCGTTAATGCGTTGACCGACAGACTTAAACTATTTGGTCATGTTAAAAAAGACCCTATTGACCATCCTGTTACTTTCAGTTGGATGGGTGATCACCGCTAAAGCAAATCAAGTACCGGAATCCGTGCAGAAAGTTGTTCGCACGCACAAGATCCCCGCTAGCGCTATCGGTATCCTAGTCCAAGATGTAAATTCAACCGCACCCCTGATCAGCGTAAACGCCGATTTGCCGTATAACCCCGCGTCGGTGATAAAACTAGTTACTACCTTTGTCGCTCTAGACGTCCTTGGTCCAAGTTACACGTGGCCAACGAAAATCTACGCACTCGGCCCGATTGAAAACGGTGTGTTACATGGCGATCTTTTCTTGAAAGGATCTGGCAACCCGTATCTAACGATTGAGGAATTCTGGAAGATGCTAGGGGGGTTGCACAACCGGGGAATCGAAACGATCCACGGTGACCTGGTAATCGATGATTCTCACTTCATCATTCCCGACATTGACCCAGGTGCGTTCGACCGCGAACCTGATCAACCATATAACGTTGTCCCGAACGCCATGTTAGTAAACTTCAAGTCGGTCGAGTTTCGACTTTATTCAGATGATGATGGGGAAAATGTTCGCATTGACATGCAACCGGAACTACCCAATTTAAGAATAACCAATCGTCTACGAATAAAAAAAGCACCCTGCAAAGGACCCCACCTAAACATAAAGATGGACATACCAGACCGAATAACAGCAGACCATGTGGTTTTTTCCGGGGAGTTCCCGTCCGCATGTCGGTCGTACCCTTTATATCGCAGTGTGTTGCAACCAGAATCTTATGCGTTCGGCGCATTTCAGCAGCTTTGGGGTCATTGGGGGGGCAAAATTACCGGCGGCTCTCGCAAAGGATTGTCACCGCTTAAAGAAAGACCGTTGATCGTCTCACACTCCCCGCCATTGGCTGAAATTATTCGCGCAACGAATAAATGGAGTAACAACGTGATGTCTCGCCTACTCTTGTACACATTGGCGACCGCGAAATTCAACCCTCCGGTCACTAAGGAACATGGTATCGAGGTGCTGCGCGACTATTTACGCGAAAACAATCTAGACGACTCGCTCCTAATCCTCGATAACGGATCGGGATTGTCCCGCACCACTCGGACCACCGCGAACTTTATGAATAGTCTGTTGCGTCACGCCTATCGTGATCCCTATATGCCCGAATTCATCGCCTCAATGTCAATCAATGGTATTGATGGGACCGTGCGCCGGCGATTTCAGGCACAGCCGGAGCGTGGTCGAATGCATCTAAAAACTGGGCGTTTAGACGATGTAGCAACAATCGCCGGGTATGTTCTCGCAAGGAGTGGCACAACTTATTCCGTAGTCGTGTTACTTAATCACGATGACGTGCATAAACGACCCGGCCTCGAAGTTCAAAATGCAGTGCTTCAGTGGGTACACGATCAATAACCAGCTGCTTCACGGATATCCGTAAAGCCGGTTGCGGGATCGCAAGCCTTTTGAAAGTTTCTATTACGTCGCTTTAATCGGGACTTCGTCGAGTGCTAGGTCCATTCGATTTATTATTTGCTTCAAGATCTTGCGCGAGGTTGCGAAATTTATACGTATAAATCCATGGCCTGGATCCCCAAATCGAGCTCCATCTCCTAAAGCTACCTTAGCATGCTTGAGAAAGAAATCGTGCGGGCTAGGGATCAACCCGTGAGCGCGAAAGTCAAGCCAACCAAGATAAGTCGCCTCCGGTGGATAGTAGCCAACACTCGGCCATCTATCTCGCACGTGTTCGCTTAAATAGTCCCGATTACCGTGCATATAATCTAGTACTTCATCCAACCAGGGCTGTGCTTCAGTCAGAGCCGCGGTGACTGCGACGACACTCAGCGCCGATAACCCACCCCGCAGGTGACGCGGGATTTTATTAAACTTTCTCCGCAAAGAATCACTACCAAATACCGCGAATGCCATACAAATCCCAGCTATATTAAATGCTTTGCTCGCAGACATAAGTGTGACGGTCCGTTCGGCAATTTCGGGTGACAAGCTCGCAATTGGAATATGCGAACACGGCGCGAAGACTAAATCCGCATGTATCTCGTCTGAAATTATCGAAAGATTATTAGTCAATGCGATATCGGCCAAACCCTCAAGCTCGCTCCGCGAGAAACAACGACCGGTTGGGTTATGCGGGTTACATAACAACAAAACTCGAGTAGTACCCGTAACGGCGCTACGCATCTGATCAAAATCGATCTCATAACCATGTGGCTCGGGGCGAAGCGGGCACAAGATAAATCGTCTTTGCGTGACATCCACCGCGTCAATAAATGGCGGATATATGGGTGTTTGGATGATCACGCCGTCGCCTTTGGAAGACAACGCCATTAATCCAAAATAGATTGCTTGTACCACGTCGTTGAATATGTCGACCTGACTCGGCGAAATATTCCAGTCAAAGCGTTGCTGTACCCGAGCGGTAAAAATCTCTGGTAGACCTGTTTGCGTATACGCGACCGGGTACCCACAATCTGAAATCGAGACACACTGGTCAAGCGCTGTTCGAATCGGCTGAGCAATTTCAAAATCCATGTCCGCGACCCACGCCGGTAAGACATCTGCTGGATAATGCCTCCATTTTTGACCGCTTCGAAGCCTCAATTGTTTTATTTTTAGATCATCAATGCCCATAAAGGAGATTCAAAATTAGCAAATTTCGTAGGCACCATTAAACAATTTCGGCGGAGTGGAATGCAGCAATTAGCAGTATCCCAGCAGCTATCAGGACCATTTGCGCAATAGTATCCCTTAGACGTACTCCCCGATGTAGGCTAGGGATCAGATCCGCCACCGCAATATAAATAAAGCTGGCGGCGGTGAACGCGAGGATATAGGGTAATGCGGCTTGTACATGCTGGATACCCCACCACGCAACCAACGCGCCTAGTACCATCGCAAGACTGGTAACGCCATTTAGTATAAACGCGCGGAAACGCGACATGCCGGAGTTGATCAAAATTGCGAAATCGCCCAATTCTTGCGGGATCTCGTGAGCGATCAACGCAAACCCCGTGGCTATGCCAAGATGCACGTCGGTAACAAACGCCGCAGTTAATAAAATACCGTCGAGAAAGTTGTGAAACGTATCGCCAACGACAATCAAAGATCCAGCCGATTGGTCGCCACGATGTTCAGACGACACATCATGTCCGTGGTGGTGTGCATGGCGCCAGATCAGCGCTTTCTCAAGAATAAAAAATACAAAAATACCCAAGAGGACTGTGACCATAATTGCATTCGAACCATGGGGAGACGCGTCGTGAAGCGCATGGGGCAATAGATGAATAAACGCCACTCCTAACAAAACACCGGTGGCAAAGCTTACTAAAAACGTAAGGCTCTGCGCCCGAGTGCGCTCTGGCAATAGGAGATAACCCGCAGCCGTAACAATACTCAAGAGACTCCCGAATACGCTAAACGCGATTATCCAACCGAGAACGCTCATCGGCAGGCTGTAACGATTTTAAGATAATTTGACCGCTTAAAGTCTGACAACCCAGAGATTTTCATGTTTAGATCCCCTCTACAATCACAACCGGTGCACCCCGCCCTAAACCCAAAAGTTCAGCCGCACTATGCTCTGCACGGGCAATTTCAACAACATTTAAAGAATTGACAAGCGCCAACAAATCACCTGGCGAGACGTCTGCATAGGTTCGACATACCGGAATGCTACAACCGCCTGCGCGCACGATCGGTTGTTTGAAGGGTTGTAACATTTTTTCCTCAATGTTTGTTATCAGATTACCAAAATGGTCAGATGTAATAACGATTCCGCTCAACTCACAACCACGCATTTCTGGAGGATCTATAAGCGTAGGTATGAAATCTTGCGCCTCCCGACCTAATTCTTGAGCTGCTACACTGCCCGACGCTATCTCACCCGCAATCGGGGCCAAAATATCTCGACCATGGAAGGTCGCGCTCACATTATCCAACGCAAGTCGAGCAATTTGTTCCTTATCCACTTTAAAAACCGTCGCATCTACCGCGTTTATGACACCACCCAATAACCCATTATCCGGTGCCAAAAAAGCGTGCCCCTCTGCCACTACGAATAGGACAGAACGATCCGTACCAACCCCAGGATCAACAACCGCAAGATGTACGGTTCCAGTTGGGAAGTAACGAAACGAGCGCTCTAGCCAGAACCCAGCTTCGGCGGGCCAATGGACAAACGCTTCATGGGTTAAATCGATGATCGTCGCGTCCGCAAACCGATCCAGTATGACTCCTTTCATTATTCCAGCGAATGGTCCTCGGTGGCCAAAATCGGTCGTTATTGTGATGACCCCGCATGGCCTAAACGCACCACTCATGCTGCTCCTCCGACAAATGATTTTGCATAACGTAATTGACCGAACCGGTGCGGAAACCTAATCACTTGCTCTCGGGTACCAACTCGGGTCACGTTTTTCTATGAAACTATTGAATCCTTCTTTCGCTTCGACAGTCTGGCGAGCATCGGCATGTTGCTGAACGATATAATCGTATAAATCGTCGGACATGAATTCCTCGGCACACTCCATAACACTTCGCTTGGTGTTGCGCACAGCGTTGGGACCAGCCTTAAGAATACCTTCTATCAGTGGTACCAACGCCTGATCGAGTTCTCCAGGTTTGCAAACCTCGTGCACGAGCCCAAGAACCTTGGCT
Source organism: uncultured Enterobacteriaceae bacterium (assembly GCA_964342175.1). GTDB lineage: Bacteria > Pseudomonadota > Gammaproteobacteria > UBA11873. Next base: position 9,641 of record CAYFFH010000015.1, read on the forward strand.
CGTTCAGCATCGAATCGTTCGCAAGTGACTGCGTACCGACGTAGTTGTCTTGCACCTATTGCCGCATTCAATTGCGGAAATATCACACTCGCAAAAACACCCCAGCGCGCCTCACTTATCGCAAACATAGCGTCGCTAGAAGCGATCACAATGTCGGCGGCGGCGATGATTCCCGTACCTCCGCCAATACAGGCACCATGCACGAGAGCAATCGTTGGTACCTTGAGCTCGTTAAGTGCCCGGACAGCCGTAGCAGTACGTTGTGAAGTCGCCAGGTTAGCCGCCGCGTCCATCGCGCCAATTTTTGCCAACCATTTCAGATCTGCACCGGCTTGAAAATGCTTACCGTTACCTCGGATCACGATCACTCTTACCGTGTCATCAACACTAAGCCTCTGAAAAGTTTGCAGTAGCCCGGCAACGACTTCAGCATTGTAAGCGTTATTAACTTCCGGTCGGTTTAAGGTCACCGTCGCAACGCCGCGCTCATCGATAGTACTAAGAACAACTGACATTGTTTTTCGAATCCCTCTTAATTAATGACTAATTTTCCATTGTACCAATCGTGGATGCTGGGATGCGCGGCTAATCGCTAACGCCATCGATACCGCATAGTGCCAGAAATCCGGCAGCAAGGAATGGGATCATCTTGGCATGAATGGTATCGAGATCCGAAGACCGGCAACGCCCACCAGAAAGGCTATCAATACGCTCTGTCTCGGCGAATGTCATCATCATCGTACCGAGTAGAAAGTGGAAAGCCCAGTAGATATTGCGATCAGCACTGTGCGGCAAGGCAAGCTTCGTGCGTTCGATAAATTTGGTCGCTACCGCGTCAAATTGACTGGCCATGACGACCTCCGTCCAACGCGGCGAGTTTGCAATCTGTGCTATCAATCGCGCATAACTCTTCCATCCCGGACCGCCGCGTACGCTTTTCTCCAAAAATGGCCGAGTAAAAGCGTCTATAACTTCGGCCACTTCGGCATCGGGCTCGAGCGCGTCGAGAGCCCTTACACGAGCTCGGTTGAGTTCATCCGCACGCCGTCGTATGACGGCCAGAAATAGATCCTTTTTTGGCCCGAAATGATAGTTGGCGAGGGCTAACTCGACCCCAGCGTGCTGGGTGATCCTTCGCAGAGACACCCCATCGAAGCCAAAATCGGCGAACAAGCTTTCGGACGCATTTAAAATCCGGTCTTGCGTCGATAACTCACAATCGTGAACACCCATCAGGTTAATGTTACTTGAAAAGCACCGAATGATCGTATAATTTTGAACGAGCGTTCAAATATCAAAAGTACTCGTGGGCGCGCGTGTGCTGCCACTACATTGGGATTATCCACGCGCGATAAGGATACGACCTATGTCATCATATTTATGCGGCCTCGATATCGGCGGCACCTTCACTGACTGCGTGTTGATCGACGACAGCGGCGCACTAACCATCGCAAAAGCGCCTTCAACCCCAGATAATTTCGCAGAGGGTGTCATGGAGGCGGTTAACCGAGCCGCAGTCAAGATCGGTCTCGAATTGCCTGACCTTCTCGAATCGATTGTAGTACTCGCCCACGGGACTACGGTAGGTACTAACGCAGTCATTCAAAGGCACGGGGCCAAAGTTGGGCTAGTCACCACTAAAGGGCATAACGATGTAATCCATATTATGCGCGGATCGCGCGGATTGAGTGGACAAGATATCAAGTTGATCGTACATATCCCCGAAAGTAGCAAACCTGATCCCATCATTCCCAAGCGCATGATCCGAGGGGTATCAGAACGCATCGATTGTTTCGGTAAAGTAGTAGTCAAGCTGAATGAGGACGAAGCCCGCGCTGCAATAATCGAGTTACGTGACGCAGGTTGTGAAGCACTTGCTATTTGCTTGCTATGGAGTTTCCTCGATCCAACTCACGAGAAACGCATAAAAGAACTGGCACAGGAACTCGCGCCTGAACTTTATGTCACCTGTTCTTCCGAACTCGCACCAAAATGGGGTGAATACGAACGTACTACCGCGGTCGCATTAAATGGCTACATCGGACCAACAACGGTTGGCTATATCACCAGGCTAGACGAACAGTTGACCAACATGGGCTATGAACCGCCGCTCCAAATCACGCAGTGTGCGGGCGGCACAATATCAGTCAACAAAGCAACCGCGGCGCCGTTACTCACGCTCGACTCAGGACCGGTATCGGGCGTCACAGGGTCACTCTACCTTGGAGGACTGATGGGGTTCCCGAACGTGATCACCTCTGATCTCGGCGGCACGTCCTTTGACGTCGGAGTAATTCACGAAGGACGACCAGTAGTGTCCTATCGTAGTATCGTGCACCAATACGAATATTTTCTGCCCAAGGTCGACGTACAAACACTCGGCACCGGCGGTGGTAGTAAAGTTTGGATCGATAAAACCACACGCACGTTAAGAGTAGGACCCGAAAGTGCTGGCGCCGATCCTGGACCGGTATGCTACGGTCGCGGCGGCACGATACCAACTATAACCGATGCCGATCTCGTGCTCGGATATCTCGATCCGGAAAATTTTGCCGGTGGCACCATGCAACTCAACCGCGATGCGGCCGTGCAGGCGCTGCAAGCACTCGCCGACGAGCTGGATATGGGATTGTTCGAGCTTTCAAGCGGCGTCGCCCAAATCGCCGAGTTTCAGATGGCCGACCTTATTCGTAAGGTGACCGTGCAGAAAGGACTCGATCCACGAGAATTCGTGGTGTTCGCATTTGGCGGCGCAGGACCGGTACACATGGGCGTCGCCGCCAGAGAGCTGGGGGTACAGAAAGTGATCGTACCTCAGGGTGATACTGCGGCTGTGTGGTGCGCTTTCGGGGCCGCCTCGGCTGACATCTTACATGTCAACGAGCAAGTCAATATTATGTCTTCCCCTTTTGATCTCGAAAAGGTAAATAAACTACTCGAGCAACTTGAAAGTCGCGGGCGAAAACAGCTCATGGACGATCAGGTCGATCCGGAGCGCCATCAGTTCGCGCTGTCGCTAGATATGCGCCACAGAGGGCAGATAAACGAAGTCGAAGTTGACCTCGATTCGGGTGTGCTCTCAGATAGCGATATAGATAGGTTACGCGCCAGGTTCGTCGAACGCTACGAGCGTCTATACGGCCGCGGTGCCGCGCTTCCCGACGCCCGCCTTGAGATTGTGACATACCGCTGCCGTGCCACGGCTCTGTCTCGTAAACCAAAATTAGTCAAAACGATCGAATTGATTACCGAGGTTGATCCCGCGGCGCAGAGCGATAGCCGCGAGATATACTGGGCTGAAAGCGGACGAAAGTCCGCGACCCGAATATTTGATGGCTATAAGCTAAAGCCCGGCAACTCGCTCGACGGACCATGTGTTGTGGAAACTGCGACAACATCGATGGTGATTCATCCGCACCAGTCGGTGAATGTCGACGCGTTCGGCAACTTTGTTATCGACCCCAACCCTGCCTAACAGACTACCTGTCCACGCGATCTGAAGGAAAGTGAATATGCCGAGAATCAGCGAAATGACCGATGTCGATTTTAACGGGGTAGACCAACCCTACGTACCACCCAAAGTCCTTACCATATCCGATAACCTGAAGCTGCATACGAATTGGGATCGGGAGATCGATCCCGTTACCTACGAGGTGATCCGGCACAACCTGTGGCAAATCAATGAAGAACACGGCGCAACCATTCAACGCATTTCGGGATCACCTGTAGCCATGTATGCACTCGATCTCAACCCATCAATACTGACTGAAGACGCCGAGTTCGTATATTTCGGTCCCTATATGCAATACATGTCAGGAGTCACCGATACACAGGTGAAGTGGACGCTCGAGTTCCGCAGCGAGAATCCCGGAATTAATGAAGGCGATATGTTCATCGCCAATGATCCATGGGTCGGTGCAGCCCACCAACAAGACGTGATGCTGTTGTGCCCGGTATTCTGGGAAGGTGAATTGTTTTGTTGGGTGACCAATTGCCTACACCAATACGATATCGGTGGAATCACCCCCGGTAGTTTTTGTCCTGCCGCGGAATCCGCCTACGATGAAGGAATCTTGCTACCGCCGTTAAAGATCATCGAAAACTTTAAGGTACGCAAAGACATCGAAGCGGTTTACCTTCGCTCCTCACGCAAACCCGACCTGGTTGCTCTCGATTTTCGGGCGCAAATGGCCGGAAATACAACTGCGCGTGAACGCATACTCGATCTCATAAAACGTTACGGAGTGGGCATCGTCAAGGGCGTCATGAAGCGAGTTATCGATAATTCCGAGAAAGCCTATCTCGAAAAGATGGCGCGTATTCCAGACGGCTACTGGCAAGATCGCACTTATGTCGAGGCCTGCCGACCTGGCGATCGCCGCACCCACCGCGTGATGCTCGGATTGCGTAAAGAAGGGAACAAACTCCTGTTCACGAACGATGGCTCCGCCCCTCAAGATGGTGCGATGAACGCGACTTACTCCGGTTGGCGCGGTTCGATCATGGTCGCAGTCAACGAACTCTTATGCTGGGATCAGTACTTCGCACCCGGTGGTGCACTCAGACATATTGAATTTGATCCAACACCGGGGACATTTAACTGCGCCCACTTCCCTGCTTCGGTATCGACCGCGCCAATCCAGTCGATGGAGATATCTCTGTACCCGGCCTATAACGTACTCTCGAAGATGATCTATCCTGATACCGAAATGCGCAAAGATATAATGTGTATCGGAGGTACTAGTCAATGGCCGGCAACCTTGTTTCGAGGTATCGACCAATGGGGCGAACGTTACGGCTACCTATTAATCGACCCCATTGGCGGCGCAATTGGCGCCTTTACCATGGCCGATGGGATTAATACCGGCGGCCAATCGCGAACCCCGATTTGCCAACTTCCGAATATCGAACACACCGAACAAAACTTCCCCATACTCTTCCTATACCGCAAAGAGTTACCGGATTCAGGCGGCGCTGGCCAATACCGCGGCGGACTCTCGGCAGAAAGCTGCTTTATTCCGCACAATACTGATGTTATTACCCAAGACACCTTGTCCTCGGGTAACGCTACCCCTACCTCGTCGGGCATGATGGGTGGTTACCCGTCAACGACCAATGCCTATACATTTATTCGCAATAGTGACATCTTCGATAACATCGCAGCATCCAAGATGCCGGACGATACCTCCGAATTACGCGGTGACCCCGTCACTTTGCAGTTACGTGAAGAGAATTTTCAGCAAAGCGCGAGTGATGTGTACGCGGTGCGTTGGACTGGTGGCGGCGGATTTGGCGACCCAATGAATCGCTCGCCTGCTGACATCGCACAAGACCTCGAGAATTACTCTATAACCGCAGACACAGCACGCAAGGTCTACGGTGCAGTATTAAGTGATGACACGACCGTAGACGTGGAAGCGACGGCGAAACTACGAGCGGAAATTCGGACCGCACGTGTACAGCAGGATGGTCGTAAATCAAAGATCCGAAACGGGACCGTGTTATTTGAAGTCGGTAGTTGCCTCAACGCAATGAGTGACGGCGGTGGCCAATACTGGGCCTGCTCCAGTTGTTCAACCGAACTCGGTACAACGACAGAAAATTACAAGGACTTCTGCATCCGCGAAAACAATCCGGTATCGGAATCGAATCCGTTAATTGGCGAGCCAGATCGATTCATCGATGACGCTGTGACATTTCGGCAATTTTTCTGTCCCGGCTGTGGTCATTTGATCGACAACGAAATTGCTGTCGATACCGATCCGTTATTGGCAGATATCTCGATCCTAGACGGACTTAATGCGAACGTTTAATTGCTATTACGTAGGGGTAGTGGGCTTCTCGAAATAAACGTTCAGCGCGGATTTCAACATCAAACGCTTATAACGAACATTAAAACCGTGGTTCTCTAATAACGTTCTTAGCGTGGGAAAGCTGAAGTAGTAAAGGTGTTCGGAAGGTTTAATCTCCTTCCAGGTTGAAAGGTCACGTGGCGTCGACCAATGATCTACATTCGGCGTACGGATTTCAACCACCCCGCCCGGTGTCAGGATCCGACCTACTTCTGTGATAAGACGGTTTAGATTTGGAACGTGCTCGATCACATCGTACAGCGATATTACATCGAAATAACTATCGGGGTAACCCTGATCCTCCAAAAACCCACAGCGAAGATTCTCAAGCTGTAGCACTTCCCGACCATACTGAATCGCCGCAGATTCCACCTCTACGCCGTGGGCTTCAAATCCTCGATCAGCAGCTGCTCGGACAACAAAACCAGCCGAACAGCCAACATCTAACCAACGCCCAGAGGTGACAAATCGCCTCTGTACCCGAGCTACCCACCCCGAACATCGTTTTAATTTTTTGTCCGCCTTACGGATATACGTCTGACTATAATCTGCGTCGTAGGTCGCGGTAATTGTTTCCAAATTGGGCGGCGGATTGATCAATATAAACGTACAAACATTACAGCTGGCAAAAATTTCATCGTGCTTCGAGAACAATTCTTCGAATTCATCGTTCCCACACACCGGACAGGCGATTTGATCCAAGGCAGTACTAAAGTTATCCATTGGTTGAGAGATGCGCAATTTCAATCGCGTTTAATACGATGACAAAAAATCCCACACACCACATCGTGAATCTCCTTAAGTCCAGCACTATCGTACCAAGATTCGTTATCTCATCAATCGGGCTGCCGATTGCTAGAGTGCCTTAAGATCGACCGACATTCCCAATAACGCTACTATGCGATCCCCGAAAACGTTCGAGTACGAGCTTAACCAACCTAAATTGCATCATCCGGAGCATAAAATGAGTGAAATATACGTAGCTGGTGTGAGCATGACCCATTTCGGCAAGCATCTGGAGCGAACCCTGAAAGATCTCACTGCCGAGGCGCTCGCAGGAGTGTTAAATGACGCCGGCTGTGGGGCAGACAGTATCGAAGCCGCTTTTTTTGGCAACTGCGTGCAAGGCCACATGGAGGGCCAGGATATGATCCGGGGCGAAGTCGCACTGCGCTCGCTCGGTGTCGAAGGCATCCCAATCGTCAATGTAGAGAATGCCTGCGCGACCGCGAGCACTGCATTTCATCTAGCGGTCAACTACGTGAAAGCCGGAGCGGCAGACGTTGCACTGGCGCTCGGAGTCGAGAAGATGTACTCCGAAGATAAGGCGAAGATGTTCAGCGCCTTTGATGGGGCTTGGGACGTGCACGATGTCGACAACATCGTGGAACAATGGAGCAACATGGGTAAAGGCGTGGAAGTGCCTGAAGGAACGACATCACCACGACCGTATAGCGTATTCATGGATGTCTACGCCGGTTTTTCACGGATGCACATGCGCGAGTTCGGCACGACACAAAGACAACTCGCCGCAATTGCGTCGAAGAACCACGGTCATTCAACAATGAATCCATTGTCGCAATACACCAAAGATTTCACTATCGATGAAGTACTTAGTGCGGCCCCAGTGACGTTCCCATTAACGATACCGATGTGCTCACCGATCAGCGATGGTGCGGCGGCCGCTATCGTATGCAACGCGACGGGTCTGAAAAAACTAAAGGATGCCAAAGCGCGGGCGATGCGCGTGCTTGCAAGTGTTATCCGTACTGGTAGCAACCGCCCCGCGACTTACCTAGAGCAGCACTGCAGTCGTATCGGCTCGCAGCAAGCCTATGAACAAGCAAATCTTGGCCCAGAAGATATGGATATTGCAGAAGTCCACGATGCTAGCGCAAGCGGCGAAGTAATCGAATCCGAAGCGCTTGGCTTTTGCGCGATTGGCGAAGGTGGGGTGATCGCCGAAAGAGGTGAAACAACACTTGGTGGGCGTATCCCAATCAATGTCTCCGGCGGTTTAGAATCAAAAGGCCACCCGATCGGCGCGACCGGACTTGGACAAATCTACGAACTCATGACTCAATTACGCAATGAAGCCGGAGAACGTCAAGTCGAAGGTGCACGCCATGCTATAGCTCAAAATGGCGGCGGCATCTCTGGGGTAGAAGAAGCCGTGGTTTGTTTGACAATCATTGGAAAATGATCGACGACACTGAACCCGCCGGGATAACGGCCCGAGAAGCCCTCGATTAGATCGCGCCGCAGTCTTAACCGATAACTACTAGTGCACTCACTTGCGAGTAGTAGGATAGACAATCGGTGTTATTGGAGTAGATTAATTGCGAAGCTTGCGGCTGGAAGATATTCCATCAATTCACCGCTCGTTCGCTACCTTCCCAGAACGTTTTCCGGATCTCGTTCTTGAGTATCTTGCCGACGGCTGATCGTGGCATATCATCCCAAAACTCGATATTTTTAGGTGCTTTGACACTTCCAATACGTTCTTTCGTGAATGCGATGAGTTCTTCTACGGTGACACTTTGATTGGGTCGTAGTACGACAATGGCGGTAACCATCTCGCCCCACTTCTCGTCAGGAGTACCTACAACAGCGCAGTTTTCTACTGCGGCGTGGCCGTTAATGGCATTTTCTACCTCAGCAGAAAAAACATTAAAGCCACCCGTGATGATCATATCCTTTGCACGATCGACGATGTATACATAACCATCCTCATCCCAATAGCCAATATCGCCGGTATGGTGCCACCCATATCGACGAGCTTCGTCCGTCGCCTCGGGATTGAGGTAATAACACGGCGCAACCAAGTTCCCCTGAACAACGATCTCGCCGCGTTCGCCTCGAGGAAGAATTTTACCCTTGTCGTCCATGATAGCCACCCGGGTTTGTGAGCATGGCTTACCGCAACTCTTAAGTCGATGACGCAAACTCTCATCACCTAAAGCTTCGACTAGATCCGCTTGTGGCAGATATGTAATTAACATCGGTGCCTCGACTTGGCCGTAGCATTGACACATACAGGGACCAAAAACATCTATCGCCTCTACTAGTTTGTCTGGCGCAACCGGCGATGCTGCGATCAGAAAGTGTGTTAAGGACGAGTAGTCGAACTCACGGACACGAGGATGGGCCAGCATCGCATAAAGTACAGTGGGAGGAAGAAAGATATGGGTTACCCTATGTTTTTCAATTGATTTCATCAACTCTAGGGGATCGATTTTATCTACGATGACATTTGTCGGTGTCTGTGGTGTCAACATAAAAGTTAGAATTCCAGCTCCATGCGTCATCGGCGCTGCACAAAGATGCACGGGTGACCGAGCGCTCGGCATTGTAATACTGGTTTCAGCGATCAACGTCGCCCACGTTAAATTGTCCCACAGGATGCCTTTGGAGCGCCCCGTAGTGCCTCCACTGCCAAGAACTGTGCTTCTTCGGTGAGTGTCATACCCAATTTCCGCGGGAGCTCTTCCGTATGAGTCTTCGGCAAAAGCCTGTAACGACGGGTAAGCTTGATCGTCCTTATCGATACACACCAGATATTTAAGGTTTGTGACTTGACGGCGAATAGCCGGAATAAATTGAGCGAATGAGCTGTGGTAAAACAACCATTCGCAGTCAGTCAGATTCATAAAATCGACATTGGCGTCAATCGCGTTCTTGGCATTGATCGGCACCCAAGTCCCACCAGCTCGCAACGTGGCAATGACACACGCAAAGGCATCCGAGCAGTTCGGAGAATAAACTGCGATACCGGCCAAATCTTCCATACCCCCGGTTTGCAAAGCAACCGCTATAGCGTTGGAGAATTGGCGCATTTCGGCGTAGGTATAAGTACCGTGTTTATCGGTAAACGCGATCTTATCGGGCGCGGCCGTTACGGCCTTATCGAAATAATCGATGACTCTCATGTGTTTTTTCTACTGATTTTTAGCCAGTCCGACTGTGAGGACACGTCAATGTATCGCGTAGTTCCTCGAGTTTCGGCTTGACATCGGCGGGCATAAATTCGCTTCTCGAGTCAAGCTCGAACAATACCTCACAAGCAGATTTTGGACGGGTTGATTGTGCGCGGATCTGAGCCCGATGAATCATGCCCTCCCACCATGTATCGCGACGTGGATCTGAGCGGTCCGTGATCGCTCGCCAGGCTCGATCCGCCTCAACTGGTCGATCCGTCTGAGCTGCTGCCAGGGCAAATAAACGATAACCGTCCCCAACCTTTGGATAAGCTTGACGAAATAATTTAGCCTGTTCGTAGGCTTCGGTAAATTTTTCAAGCTCGAGCATAGCCTCTATCACCATAGCCTCGAACCGACGCTTCATTGTGATATCCGATATCGTACCGCGCAGTAGCACTTGGGC
>CAYFFH010000016.1:0-19206 GCA_964342175.1 uncultured Enterobacteriaceae bacterium
CCAACAGTGCAGTTTTTCTCCCGAAGAATTCGCAAGGTTGTTTTATCGTATGCGCCATAGGGGTAACACATGATCCAACGATCCGTGTCCGAGCCGATTGTACGCAGAAAATTTAGTGATAGATCGATTTCTCGGCGTTGCTGATTCTCAGATAAAGAGTCTAGCCAATAGTGCTCGAAGCCGTGGTTGCCGATATACATACCAGTACTCTGTAGGAGCACTATCTGGTCAACGCTCATGTAAAGCTCTTGTGCAAAAGCAAGCTCATCGTCTGTCACAAAAGTTTTGAACAGTGCATCCGTCAAAATTTTTCGCAGGGCTCTGGGTAATTCGCGCTGCAACATGCGTTTTACAAATACCACTTCGGCTGGATCACGGCGATTTGCAATAGCTAAGCGTTCCCAATAGGTCTCGATCGGGTCTAATCCGTAGGCAGCACGATTTTGATGAACTGATTGGTAGATTGCAGCTACAAGATCCTTCTTATTCGAAACAGAGGCCAAGATGAAATGGATCTTGTTCACGTCTAAAACCTTGTGATCAAGGATGCACTTCGCTGGCGGGAAAAAGCAAGCTGGTATGCGCGCCCGTTCGAGTGTCGGGAAAACTGATTTGAAATGATCGATGTAGGCGTCATCGAAGGTTAGTAGTATTGCTTTCGGTGGTAACTCTTCACCGCCGACAACTGCCTCTATAAGATCGTAGGCCGAAATTGGGTTATAGCGCCTAGCAATATAGGCAATTTGCTGTTCGAATAATTCGGTTTGTAGGCCTTTAATTTCTGGGTAACGTGAATGGCGCAGATCGCGCACGTAGTGGTACATAACGATAGTGAGCTTACTCATTGTTGATTATCAGGCAACCAATTGGGACGGTCTTGGTCGCTATCGCCTTTCACAATGCGAAATGACTGTGTGATATCTGCGCTGATCATGTAGTCGATATCGACGGTCTGTTGACTAAAGGGTTCAAAATAATTCGGCACAACGATTCCATCGTCTGCGTGCCGGTGGTGAAATCCAGCTGCGTTTAAAATTTCTAAGGGAATGCCTGCACTGTAAAAATCAATATACTCTGCATTTTCATGCACTAATAAGTCGAGCCATTCGTTTCCGAGGCCAGTGATTGCGGCATCGGGGCCAACGAATTCAACTATCCGGATTGCGCGGGCCGAGTGATGCTCAGAGGTCCTGGTCACGATTATTCCTTCGACGTGCCCGGATTGGAGGATGTGATATATCGTATAGCGGTAGAGAGGATGGCGACAATAACGATTGATGATGTAGGTAGGTGTCTTCTTTGGGATCGCGAGTTGTCGGTCAAATAGCTTTATATCCGATGTGCGCAATTCTTTTTCTGATATGCGGCGAAGTATCTTCCTTGATGTTAAGGTTTTAGGTGCAATAGTTGGTCTTGGCATCCCGTTAAGGTTAATCAGCGAAAATTTATCAATCGCTGGATTTAGAACAAAATGCTGCACCATGCGCCCAATTCGGTAACCTTGTTCAGCATACATGCTGAGTGTCATTTCAGTGGCGCCGACCGTCGATATGCAATCAGGTTTGACGCAGTCAGTCAGATACGCCATGAGGTTTCGTCCGAGCTTGCGGCCGCGAGCAGCGGCGCATACCTTCCAGATCGCCATCCAGCAATGACGTTCGTCAGGAAGCGAAGCGTCGAACTGTGATAATGGAATAAAGCCGAGTACGCCGTGGATCTCGCCACTGACTATCTCGACTCCGACGATAAAATTGTAATGGTCGGCGCTGTTAGGACGATGCTGCCAATCAAACAACGTTTTGGACTTGACGAAAATATGGTCTCTGCGCCAATGCTCCTCAATAAACGTTTGTAATCTTTTAGTTTCGTCCAACCTCGCGAGGCGTATGTCGTACATTACCTGTTCCACGAATACAAACTTGACGGTTAGATCTTCGGGACTAGAACATGATGCCCAGCTGAAGCTGAGTTGGTGGCGCTATATCCATTCCTCCTCAGTATGAAGTCGTGTTAGGTGGATCTTGCTGATCTTCCACCCATCGTTCTCTTTCACGTATTCCTCATGGTAATGCCCCCAGCCTTGGAAGATGCACGTTGGAAGACGAACCTGGTCATACATTAACCAGATCCCAGTTGCAGTGGTCGTACTAGTGAGTTCTAGTTCTGGCATGTAACCCTGGTGTATCGATTGTGCGCCGGTCATTAAACCGCGTACGCCCGCGACTAAGGCTGCGCATCCATTGATTGCTATCTTCGGATCGGCGTCTTTCTTGAGTCGCGGCGCACCTTCATACACGGCAGTGATGTCGTCGGTAAAGCAGGTATGCCAATCGTCAAATTGCTGCGTATCCATGAGTCGGAAATAGCGTGACTTAAGTTGGCGAATGGCTTCGAATTCATTGTGTTCCTCGAGCGTCATATTGCACCCCCTATCGTTATTGATATAAGCATTATATCCATCCTATCAGACGACTCGCGACTGCGAGCCTGCCAGTACCTCAACGATGCGGTCGATAAGGGCGAATGCCGATGATTGGGCGCCGCTAAGCCGTCCAGCCGCGGTGTAATAGCGGCTGTGAGCCTTCAAACCGACGCAAGCGGCAGTCATCGGGTACCATAGCCGCCCCAAGCACCTGAATCGAGTGACCTTTTATGTTTTGTCAACTATCTCCTTGCTCAACGAAATGACAGGGACCAGTTCAAACACGAGTCGACTATTCTTGCTCAATCTGTTGTGTGCGATCGGATTCGGGTTGGTTGCGATGACGATTTGTCTTCCGTCGATGCCTAGCTGGAGCGAGGTGTTTAGCACCAATCAAGCAAATGTACAGTTGAGTTTTAGCAGCTTTATTGTTGCTTTTGGCTTAACACAAGTTATTTATGGGCCATTGTCGGATCGTTATGGTCGGCGGAGACTACTGGCCTTTGGGTTTGCTCTGGCTAGTGTTGGTTCAATAATCGCCGCTATGGCACCCGATCTGGTCTCGTTAACGTTTGCGCGATTCCTACAAGGTGCAGGTGCAGGTGCAGGTATGGTCCTCGGCCGGGCGTTAGTGCAGGACCATTTTAGCGGTTCCGATAGGGCAAGGGTAATGGCATATGTCGGTATGGCAATGGGTCTGTGTGCGCCACTTGCGACAGTAATTGGTGGGCAAGTTCATGTGTACTTCGGTTGGCGCGCGAATTTTTGGTTGATTGGTGTGCTAGCAGCGACGTTGATGATAACAACGTGGATTGGACTTCCTATCGATGCTAAAGCGCGTGCTACTGAAAATCATTGGTTTCGGGATATGCTTAACGCCTACGGACAGCTAATTCGGGTGCCAGCCTTCGTAGCCTTCACGGGGGTGGTTGCCCTAAGTACAGGTCCGTTTTATGTATTTCTTGCTGGTACGCCAAATGTTCTCGCAAATTACGGAGTGGGGCCAAGTGAAGTGGGGTTTTTCATTATGGTGGTGCCATTCTCCTACATCGCCGGCAATTTCTTCACGAGCCTGCTGATTAAGCGTTTTGATGAAACTGAGTTGATGTTTATTGGGCAGTGTCTTGGGCTTTTTAGCGTTTGCCTGGTTTTAGCGCTGGCACTTGCTGAGGTACGTTCGCCATTTGCTGTCGCTGGACCCCTGATACTATTGGGTTTGGGACAAGGACTATTGATGCCCACCGCGCTAGCCGGCACTGTCAACGTGGTACCTGCGTTAGCCGGCGCAGCGGCAGGTATTGCCGGTCTCCTGCAGCAACTCTCAGGTGCATTTGGCGGCTACGCGATTGGTTTTTTCGACAATGAGACAGCCGTTGAAATGGCACTTTTTATGATCGTTTTTATCCTCGCGGCGTTCGCAAGTCAGCTTTGGCTGCGCCGTATACAAACGGATCCAGGACATAATGGCACTTGACCACAATTTAAAGCCGCGCCGGTACGACACTACGTCGTTATTACGTCACGCCAAATGTTCGCATCTCGCAGAATCATGTCAGTGTCCGAACGTTTAGAAGGGTTCGCCGGTTTGTTTTGGCCTGTTAGTGGTATGTTTGTGTCACAGGCGGTCACGGTTATCGTGTTTCTTACTGTTCCCATAATGGCAACTGAGATTGCGCCAGCATTCGGGGTCGAAGCTAGAGACATCGGAATTTTTATGTCGATAGTTTTTGCTTTTGCAATGCTGTTATCAGCAGCGAGTGGTAGTTTGATTCGCCGCTGGGGAGCTATTCGGACCATCCAAATCGGAATGGCTTTTTCTGCTCTTTGTCTGTTGCTAGCGCTGAGTACTTCGCAATTACTGCTCTTTGTCGCAGCCGCGCTAATTGGGATTGGCTATGGCCCTAATACCCCGTCTGGAGCACACGTGCTCGCTCGGGTGACGCCGCCCCGCGCGCGAGCACTTGTGTTTTCTCTCAAACAAAGTGGAGCACCTCTTGGGGGTCTGGTCGCAGGATTACTCATCCCCGCAACGGTAATTTCGGTCGGTTGGCAGGGTGCAATTGGTGTATCCGTCGCAATCGCATTCGTTTCTATTCTCGCGCTGCAGCCACTTCGCGCGCGATTAGATGAGGATCGCGATCCTAACGCGCCGATTGCCTTTGCCTCTCCGTGGCATGCGTTATATAAATTGTTACAACACATCGCGCTACGTCGTTTGACGTTGCTTGCTTTTTGCATGGCATCGATCCAATCAATCCTTATCGCTTTTCTGATGATTATCTTAATACAACAGGTTGCGCTTGAGTTTCAGCTGGCCGGTGCCGTTTTTGCCGCATCACAGGCGGCGGGAGTTGTGTTGCGGATTATCATGGGTTGGGTTGCTGATAGGGTACTTGGAGCAAAACCAACCTTGGTCGTGCTGGGTATCGGTAGTTCAGTATCTTTCTTTTTGTTGACGCAACTTGGTCCCGGAACACCTGTGCTATTTACGGTGTGTTTGTCCATTGCCGTTGGCGCAATGAGTTTTGGTTGGAACGGCGTGTTTTTGTCTGAGGTTGTTCGCCTAGCAGAGCCTGATGATGTTGCCACGGCGACCGGAGGTTCATTATTTTTTATCTACGGCGGTGTCGTTTTAGGTCCAAGTGTAATGTCGGGGTTGATTACTTTAAGTGGTGATTTCAGTTTGCCAATTGTGGGGATAGCAATAGCGACATGTTTGGCCAGCCTTAATCTACTGCGACCGGTGCGCAATTGACCAGCTTAGACGGTGGCTAGACGAATTAGTTTATGGGTGTCCGGAACTAATGCTTTCTAACGGAAGGCTGGGATGATTTTTTCAGCGAAATCACGAAACGCTTCAATGGCATAATCAGCCGCGGGCATGATGTTGACTTCCTTGATACCTGCGGTCTCCACGGTGCGTATTTGGTCTATGATCTCTTCTTCGGACCCGACCATGCAAATCGCATTAATTGCCTCTGGTGTGACGAAAGTTCGTTCTTCGGGGACCATGTAGATTGCATGGCCCTTATGGATTTGGCGGAATCGCGATTCTTCTGGGAGACTAAAATTATTGATCCGCGCAAGATATTCATCCCATTTGTTGATGAAGTGAGGCGGTATTAATTCATCCTTACGGCCCGCCTTGTTCCAGATTTCATAGAAGAAATGTAGTTCGGTCGTGACCCAGCTACCCACCTCATTAATCACTCTTTCACTCGTGAGGTCTTCGCCGGGCCGCAGGACCGAGGTACAAGAAAACAGTGTGGTGTGAAAGCCTTCATTTAAGACACGCCCGCGCTCTTTTGCCCCCGCATTTATTTCTGCTCTTGCGTTACCAAGCTGATCTGGGTCGCGACCAATCGTGGTCCAACCATCACCGTAGGCGCCGGCTGCTTGACAAGCCTTTGGCCCGTTACCGGCAACGTAAATCGGTATACGGTTATCGAGGTTTACGAAATTACGTTCGCGGTGTAAGAACTCAATTTCCCGGGTGTTCCCGCGGTAGGTATAGTCAACTACCTCTCCGTTCAACAGTGCGCGTACCACGCGTAAATATTCGCGAAACTCACTTACTGGCATCGGATCTTGGCCCATCACGCGCATTGCCGTGTGGCCGGTTCCAAGTCCGAGAAACGTCCGACCTGGTGCCAACTGATTAATACTACCGATAGAGTGTGCTGTGACGGGTGCGATCCGCGTACCCGCTATTGAGACGCCAGTGCCGATTTTAATTTTCGTAGTATTGACGGCGGCGAGTGCAAGGATCGCATAGCAGTCTGACCAGATCATCTGTGAGTCTGGGACCCATGCCCGGTCGTACCCTAATTCTTCCGCATATTGGATCAAGTCCCAGCGGTCAATATGCGGTGCAATTGTGATCCCGAATTCCATATGATTCCTCTGAATTAGCCTCGCGTGTCTACTAGCCGCGCCTAATGCTTGGAGTTGGCCTTCTAATTGTTTATCTTTGGTTCATATTACCTTAGGCAAGGACAGAATGACTACGATGGCAAGAAGCAAAGAAAATAATCTTGAGCGTGTATGGGAACCACTTAAAATCGGCAAGGTGGAATTCAGGAATCGAATCCTGCAGCCGGCGCACAGCTCGCAACATGGGGACCCACGAGAGCATGTGTTCTCTGACCGTCAGATTGCATACTTTCGAGAACGTGCCAAAGGCGGTGTTGCGCTCAGCGTGACTGAGACTGTGGCGGCTGCGCGAAGCGCTAAGGGTTCTTTCTTTAATGTCGTTGACGTATACGACGAGGCGTGTATCCCATCAATGGAACGGATGGGTGAGGCGGTGCATGAGCACGGCGGACGTCTCATGGTACAGCTTGCCTCGATGGGGGTGCACGATAAAGGCCGGATGTTTATTGACCGGCCAAAACCGATCTGGGGTGCATCACGGCTCCCATCGCTGATGCACAACGAAATGCCCCAGGTAATGGGACCAGTAGAATTTAAAGAATTGGCGCATGACTTTGGTATTTCGGCGGCTAACGTTAAGCGGGGCGGCCTTGATGGTGTCGAACTGCACGGTGCCCACAGCTACGGCCTCGCGCAATTTATGAGTCCAACATACAACAAGCGCACGGATGCCTATGGGGGGACTCCAGCGAAGCGGTGCCGTTTACTGATCGATTGTGCGGAGCAAGTGCGGGTACGAGTCGGGGACAACTTTGTAGTCGGGGTACGCTTGTCTTGGGACGAGTTTATGGGGCCAGAAGGGGGAATCACACCTGAGCAATCGGAAGAACAGATCTCGGTACTAGCAGACACTGGTTTGTTTGATTATTTTAGCATTTCGGCCGGTGGCTACCACACGATCCATCTCGCGTTACCTGGAATGGAAGACACCGCGCCTGAAGGTTGGTTGGCGCCGTTCAGCAAACGTGCGAAGGAGATCGTTGGTGACCGAGCTAAGGTCTTCGTGGTCGGTAAGATTCGCGATTTACACACGGCCGAAGCGATCCTCAGAGACGATGCCGCTGATATGGTAGCACTCGCGCGTCAGCTGTTAACTGATCCTTTTACAGTCAAGAAAACTGAAGAAGGGCGTGAGGACGAAATCATTCGTTGCAATCGCTGTAACGAATGTGCCGGACGCCTATGGGAGCATCGCGAGCTTATATGCGCCTTGAATCCGGTCAGCGGACGCGAATCTTACTGGGGTGATGGTTCTCTAAAGCGAGTCCCCAAAAAAAAGGTAAAAAAAGTTTTAATTATCGGTGGTGGCCCTGCTGGAATGAAGTGCGCTGCGTTGGCCGCCAAACGTGGGCACGCAGTGACGCTGATAGAGCAACGTGACGTGTTGGGTGGTCATCTGCGATTGTACGAACAGCTCCCAGGAATGAGTGATTGGGGAATTGCGATTGATAATCTAACCCGAGAAGTTAGGAATTCTGGTGTCCAGGTGACACTAAATTCAGCTGCGGATCTGGATACCCTACGCGAGTTTGGTGCCGACGAGTACGTGATTGCTACCGGAGCGACGTATGAAGACACAGGTTTGAGTCTCTATCGGCCAGAGCGCGAATCGATTCCGGGTAGCGAACTGCCGCACGTCTTAGATGTGGGATCGGTCGCGCGGCTTGTACTCGAAGATCCGCAGGCATTAGGTAACAACGTTTTGATTTTGGATGAAACCGGATCCAGTTTGCCGTTCGCCGTTGCAGAGATAATGGCGAAGGCGGGCACTACGGTTGAAGTGCTAAGTCCGCGGATGTATGCGGGGGAACGAATCTACCGCAATCTTGACATCCTTTTTATTTTCCCGCGTTTGAAGCAACTTGGTGTGCGGGTTACCCATCAGCATTTTGTTGAGGGTATCCGACCGGGGGAGGTCGACGTCTATGACATATGGGCAGGCCCGGGTGAGGTGTCAACCCGGCGCGATGTTGACAGTGTGGTTATGTCTATATTGCGTGTACCGAACGATGCGTTATTCAACGCCGCCGAAGCAACACTTAAAAATGTGACCCGCATCGGTGATGTTGCTGCTCCCCGTGATGCGACTGCGGTTATTTATGACGGGGAGGAACTCGGTCGACGTCTTTAACTGTTCTACAATGAGGGGTTATCGAGGGGAAGTCCTAATTTCACGCGACCGTAGGCTGCACCGTTGATGTCCCAGTTATGGGTAAAGTGTCGAGTAGCTGCCGACATGTCACGGTAGCAGCGCGCTAAGGCGCTCTTCTCGTACACGCCGCGCCCCATCGCCGCGTCCCATATAACGTTGGCACTGCGCCACGCCTGAAGGCCGACAAAGTTTGCCTGCGCGCGATACTGGGTCCGTTGTTCGTCAGACGGCAATGTTCCGTTCGCGGCGTGCGACATTATCTCATCGCAGGTCGTACGCGCGATTGCGCGCGCGGTGGCGAGACATACTGTGGCTTCAGCGACTTTCAAATGCTGGGGAACTTCGTGACGGGTAACCTTTCCCGACATAAGCGCTTTATGGCCGGCGATGAACTCTTCGTAGTGGGCAAGCATTCCAGTCGCGATGCCGAGCGTCGCACTGGTGATGTAAATACCGAACTGCATATAGCTAGGTAGCTGATACATTGGCGCTGTATTTATCTGGTTGCCAGGCGTCGGCCCGCCCTTTAAGTGCTCGATCGGTAACGTCATGTGGTTTGGGATAAACACGTCGTCAACAGCGATGTCATGACTCCCTGAGCCCTTCAGTCCCATAGCATACCAGGTGTCAATGATCTCGAAGGTACCATGTTGCATCATAAAATAGCGTTCTTCGTCATCACCATGAGTGTTCTCGACCATGCCAGATAAAATGCACCAATCACAACCATCGACTCCACTGACAAATGGCCACCGACCGGTCAAGCGATAACCTCCGTCGACTTTTTTCGCTTTGCCACACAACGGAATTAAAATTCCAGCGAGCAAGCTTTCCGGTTTTACTCCCCAGATTTGATCCTGCGCTTCGATCGGCCATTGCGACAGCATAAAATTGTGACCGATATATTGCGCGAGACACCAAGCTGTCGAACCACATGCACTGCCAACATGCGTCAAGATCTCGACCGCACCAAACAAGTGACCCTCGCAGCCACCATAGCGTGACGGTTGCAGTAACCGGGCGACACCGGCGCGTTCTATCTCTTGTTTGTTCGCTGGCAAAATACGCCGTAATTCCTGCGTTTCCTCTGCGCGCTCACTAAGTATTGGCACAAGGTTAAGGGCTCGCTCGACTAAATTGTCATAACTGCCTACAGCTTCGACTTGCGTTCGACTAGGCGGGGTTACGGCTTTCGGGGTAGGTGACATACTTGGCTCCTAGCAAATAATAACGGGCGGACGGCGCGGACAGCCTTTCCCTGCACCACAGATTCTATATGCGATCATGCGGTCACGCGGTCATAACAGATTGAAGCATAGATGAATCCGAGGTGCTATCTTTACAATCTTCATGTTTTGTTCTTGGCTTCGCGCGCTGATACACGCGTGTGACCTTATTGGAGGTAAGTGGTGGTTTTGAAAAGCAACGTGATAATTGGAAGAATAAGGACGTAACCGATGATAGATCAAGCTCGTGCTGAGCTCGCGCCGACCGGAACTCTCCGCGCCGGCATCAATATGTCCAATTTCTTGTTGGTAACAGGAAGTGCGCCAGACGGTGACCCCGTCGGCGTCTCCCCCGACCTTGCCCGTGCTGTAGCCGATCGATTAGGTGTTCCACTTGCTCTCGTGCCGTTCAACAATCCAGGGGATCTAGCGGATGCCGCAGGAGATGATCTTTGGGATATCGGTAATATTGGCGCGGTATCTGAACGTGCAAAAACCATTGTCTTCACGGCTGCATACGCTGAAATCGAGGCAACTTACTTGGTGCCGCAAGACTCAAGGTTCCAACATATTGAGCAGGTTGATCGGGATGATGTACAGATCTCGGTATATGAGCGAAGTGCATATGGCCTTTGGCTCCGCGACAATATTCGGCATGCGAGGCTAGTTATGTCAGACGGTCTTGATGCATCTTTCGATATTTTTGTTGAGAAAAAGTTAGATGCGCTCGCGGGTCTGCGACCCCGTTTGATTGATGACGTGGTAAGGTCGCCAGGGGCACGCATTCTGGAGGGTAAATTTACTGCGGTACAGCAAGCTATTGGCACCAAACCTGATCGTTTAGCCGGCGCTGCATTCCTTAGAGATTTTGTCGAAGAGGCCAAAACGAACGGCCTCATTTCAGGCCTTATTGAGAAGCATGACGTGGTCGGTAGGCTGACGGTGGCGCCGCTCGTCTGAGTTAAGTTATTCGCGCTTTAGAGTCTACGGCATTAGGGTCAACGTTCTTCGTACAATGCGTGATTCCGAAATTTCAACTCATAAGTTAGCCAAAACCACTATCCAATAAAATCTGGTATATGAGCATCTAGAGTTGCGGACGGAAATAGCGTGAGATACCCCACAATAGAAGTTAGATGAGGTTAGTTGGTCACAATCTTTGTTGACAATTGTATCGAGCACTGGAGCTTTCAAACAGCGGTATCGGCCCGTATCCGCGATCGACGCCGCTGGGTGGTAATATGTCGACTGGCGCAGTGAGATCTGTGGAAGCAGCTAGCGTACGAAGCCAATCACTGTTCCGAGCGAGCCTGATTTGTCGCTGACCAGGTAAGGAAAATTTGCAGATTACGATCGCGGCATTTCAAGGGAGGAGACCGGGTGGATAAATTCAACTTTGCGTGTGTAAGTGGAAACACCAGCGACGCCATTGCCGCCGAACTTATAGATAAACTTGGTCCGATAGGAGCGGATGTTAATCTTGGTTTTGTTTATGCCACTGATCTGAGTGCTCCATTTTTGAATGACGCTTTGAACCAGGTTAAGAATGCGACTGGAATCGAGCATTGGACCGGGTCGATTGGTATGGGTATTACTGTGATGGGCGAAGAGTTCTATGATCGCTCTGTAGTCGCGGTGCTGCTTGGAAATTTCTCGGAGAGCGATTTTCGAATGATAGATCCACAGGCGATCGATGCCGCGGGCTTTGTTGACGCCAACCGTGATTGGTTGGATAAAGCCGATCATCATTTCGGTATTATCCACGCCGACCCGAGTAACCGGCGTGTTCCGGAAATTATCCAGGCGTTAGCGGACGCTGTACCAAGCGCATTTTTCGTCGGGGGAATGACGTCATCAAATGCTCAAAACCTGCAAATCAGCGACACCGTGACAAGCGGGGGCGTATCTGGGGTGATCTTCTCAAGTAGCGTGCCACTTGTTACCGGTCATACTCAAGGTTGCCTACCGATTGCACAAAGCCATCAGGTGACAAAGTGCCAGCAGAATATCGCGATCGAGCTCGACGGTCGTCCGGCTTTGGACGTCTTGTGTGAAGATGTCGGTGAAATGATTGCAAAAGATTTACAACGTATGGCTGGCTATATTTTTGCAGCCTTGCCGATTCGGGGCTCTGATACGGCAGATTATCTCGTGCGTAACATCGTTGGGGTAGATGAGGAGCGGAAAGTGTTCGGCATTGCTGATCTACTACTCGAAGGTACCGAACTAATGTTTTGTCGGCGCGATGGTGCTGCAGCTAGGCAGGATATGGATCGGATGCTTCAAGATATTTCTCGGCGGATCGACGGTGATGCGCGGGGCGCGCTTTACTATTCCTGCCTCGCACGTGGACGCCATCAATTCGGGGAGAATTCTGAGGAGCTCAAGATGATTAAAGATGTTCTTGGGGATGTTCCGCTGGTTGGGTTTTTTGCCAATGGTGAGATATTTCACAATCGCTTCTACGCTTATACGGGGGTACTTAGCGTCTTTTGTTGAGATCGACGTTCAGGAGGAATCTAATGAAATTTCCTAGTTTAGAATTTATGGAATCGCTACAAGCGGCACTTAACGATAGCGATCGTTTTGCTGTGGTAAGCAAGTGGTCGGACGTAAAAGTGCTACTGTGCTTTGGTGATCAACGCTATTGGATGAAGCTTTATGGCGGAAAAGTCATTGACATGATGGAATACTTCCCAATGGTAAACCCGCTTGGTTGGGACTACATGATTGGTGGCTCGGTGGAGAATTGGAAGGCCCTTCGTCAAGGTTCGCGTCCACTCGGTCATTTACTCGACACGGGTAGCCTTGCAGTTGACGGTGATTTACTGCAGGCCAATCGTTTGTACGAA
This sequence comes from uncultured Enterobacteriaceae bacterium, assembly GCA_964342175.1. Taxonomy (GTDB): domain Bacteria; phylum Pseudomonadota; class Gammaproteobacteria; genus UBA11873. The sequence continues at coordinate 12,586 of CAYFFH010000016.1, forward strand.
TCGACCCATGTAATGCTGTCAATCATTCGTGATCTAAAAATAGCCGACTAACAGGGGTTCTTAATATGCCGCACGATATCACTGGACGTTACACTTCGGTTGAAAACACCAGAGCCTACTACGATGTATGTGGGACAGGAATCCCTTTGATATGTATTCACATGGGCTGGGCTTGTTCGCTACAGTGGCATTACTTCATGCCATTGATGGCGGATGCAGGGTTCAGAGTGATCGCTCCGGATTTGCCTGGCCACGCTAAGTCGATGCCGGTAAATTGGCAGCCGTTCAAGAAAATGCACGACTACGCTGAATGGGTTTGGCATTTTATTGAGGCTGTGTGTCCGGGTGAGAAACCAGTAGTCTGTGGCAGTGGTATCGGTGGTGATATGACGTTGGATATCGCATGTAATCATCCAACGGGGATTGCGGCCGGGATGGCGTTTGAGTCGGCTGCAAAGACTGGTTCAATATCATTTTTGTCAGGGTATACGGAACCGCACACCTTCCCTAGTTTTGCATCGCTTGTGGATAATGCTTCAACTTCGGCCATGTATTATCCTTGCGATGAAGAAAAGATTATCGAATCTAAATGGCAACACCGCTGCACCTATCAGGCTACGTGTGTTGGCGATATGGATGCATGGAATGATCATGATGTCACGGGTTTACTGCATAACATTCAATGTCCAATATTTATGTTCAAAGGGGAAGCGGATTACCATATCCCCGAGCAAGCAGTGCTCGATACTATCGCGTCTATCCCAAACGGACTTGCGGAAGGCGGGATTGCCAAAGGGATGGGTCATTTGATTATGATGGAGCAGCCTCAAAAATTGGCCGATGCTTGCCTGAAATTTTTGCGCCGCCGCCAAATTATCTGATATTGTTTACGTGTTTTTGAAAAACGTGGTCTCGATTGCAAACGTATTCAGTTGGTACCTACAAACTACAACTTCTTCTCAAAAATATTAGAGTGACCTGTTTCCAGGCTGCATGGCGGTTGACGAAGAGATCGCTTAATATTACAGGAGGCGAATCCAAAATTTGGCGCTACTCGAATTGAATTTATGTGCATTCTTAAAGTGGGAGGTGGAATATGGCGGCGAACATTAAAGATGACAATGGCAACATTAGCTATGATCCGCTGAAATTTGGTTATAGCGTTGTAAATGAAGCGCCGGAGGTTAACGAAAACCATCGCCGTGGTGAGGTCTATTACTCCGATGAGATTCTCGACAGGGAAATGGAACAGATTTTTATGAAGGAATGGCTGTTGGTGGGCCGTGCCGAAGAATGCGAAAAACCAGGTGATTATTTTACACAGCGCATTGGCGACGAACCGATCGTTGTCGTAAAGGAAAAGAGTGGAAATATCCAAGCGTTTGCCAACGTTTGTCGTCACCGTGGGGTTCAGGTAGCTTGGGAGTCAGGTAACACGAAATATTTTTCTTGTCCTTACCATGGTTGGGTATACGACACGAGCGGTCATTTGGTAGATGCACAATACCTCGAAAAATCTAGGACATTTAAGAAGGAAAATTGTCGCCTCCCGATAATTCGAACGGAGTTGTGGGAAGGTTTTGTCTTCATTAACTTCGATCCTGATGCGCGACCGTTAATGGAAAGTCTTGAGAAATGGGATTTCCCGCGCGTTTATGAGCCGTATCAGATGGGACGCTTGCGCCTGGCGAATAAGTTCATCATGAACATCGGTTGCAATTGGAAGTTCCTTAACGAGAACTTAACTGATATATACCACATTGCGGTGTTACACAGCGATACGTTTGGACCCTATCAGCCGCTCGATGGTTACCGCTATAAGGTCTTCGATGGTGGGTATCATGGCCGTTTTATTGGTGGTACTTTGGCGCCAGACGGTAAATCGCTATTCGGTCCGATCCCGTGGTTACCGGAGGAATTGCATAGTGGGGGATTTTCCAGCCACTTGCCGCCTAACAATGCGTGGTTTCCCCGTTTCGATTATGTATCAGTTAATAGCAATTGGCCATTGGGCGCCGATAAGAGTCTATCCATTACATACCAACTGTTCCCAGAGGAGCATTTTTCACGACCGAATTTTAAAGAAGAAGCACAGGTTTATGTGGATTTCTATAAGGCCTTTATGAATGAAGACACTGCAATGATCGATGCTCTGCAAAAAGGCATGAAATCCCGCTATTACGAGCCGGGTCCGGTTTCTCCATTTGAGGCGGGTGTTATGGGAACGATCAAGCACACTGTCGATGATATCGGGCACGGCTAATTAGGACATTCTTCTAACCGGTCAAAGGAACAGACAATGAGTAGTTCGGTCGTGGTGGGTCCCGACCTCGCACGGGCAGCGATGATTCTAATGCGAGACATGATGTGTGTCGTCGAGCACGAGCATGTCTTGGTCACCTGCGACACAAATACGGAAAAACTCGCGGTCGATGCAATCGTTGGTGCCGCTTATGCATTAGGCACAAAAGTCGCTAGCATGACGTTGTCGCCTCCGCTGCCATTTCAAGGAGGTCTTGCGAACCCCTATCTTCCTGATCCTGTAGTGGCAGCGGCTCAGGCCTGTGATGCCTGGATCGACTTGTGTATGCCGTATATGGCGGGCGCGGCGGTATATGATTCGGCAATGAAAAATGGTCGCACTCGGTATTTCCTGGCTGCTGACATCGGAGTCGACGGGATTGTTCGTATTTTTAGTAAGGCTGATCTCGACCAAGTATTTCTTGTCTCAGATTTGTTTAATGCTTTGCTTGCGGAGTCAGCTGGTAAGCAGTGCCGTTTTACCACCCCACTTGGTACGGATGTCCGATTTCAACTCGCTGATCCAGAAGGATTGGCCATAGAGCGTGCTACAAAACCTGGGGGTTATTTTGTTCCCGGGACTGTTATGGTGATTCCAGAGCTCGAGTCAGTTAGGGGCACTGTTGTGTGTGAGTCAACATTCCACGAGTACTACACAACGCTTGGAGATCCGTATCGATTTGAAGTCGATGGAAAAATTCAATCGGTCACAGGTGGCGGTACGGAACTGAAGGTGATTGATCGTGCACTAAAACGCGCTGGTAATGGAGAGTATGGCAACATCGTGCATTTTACTTGTGGATACCACCCTGCAGCCCGGTTTACCGGTAAATCTTTCATCGAGGATCAACGTGTGACTGGCTGCAATGCTGTCGGTCTTGGCTTACCTCAATGGATCGATGGTGGTGGTGAAAATCACCCGGATTGTGTTATGCAAGAGCAATCGTTCTGGATCGATGGTGAACAGATCATCGCAGACGGCGTGATAGTTGCACCGCCTGATTTGGCTGATTCTGCTCGCGAGCTAAAACCCGTTTACGGGTAGCTCAGAGCGTAACTGCGATTAGGGTCGTTAGCTAAGGACCACATATGTCAGAACTTACCTTGGAAATTTTTTCGGCGGGCGATGTCGAGCTGGAATCCGGTGAAACTCTGCCTGACGCGCGCGTCGCCTATTGTGTACGTGGAACTCTGAACGGTACAAAAGACAACGCTATCATTATGCCGACCCACTTCGGCGGTACCCATGAGCATAGCCAATACCTTACCGGCGATGGACGTGCCCTTGACCCTGAACGTTACTTTATTGTTACGGTAAACCTCATTGGAAACGGTGTTTCTAGTTCGCCGAGTAACGCGGGAGGCGTGGCATTTCCTGTTGTCACGATTGCAGACAATGTCAGACTTCAACGGCGTCTATTAATTGAAACGTTTGGTGTGCAGAGACTCGCTCTTGCTGTCGGACATTCGATGGGTGCCGTGCAGGCATACCATTGGGCTGCGTTGTATCCAAATTTTGTCGAACGGGTTGGGGCTATCTGCGGCGCGGCAAAAATATCACGCCACAACGATGTATTCCTTCAAGGGATGCAAGGGATATTAACATCGGACCCGGCATGGATGGACGGACATTATGATGTGCAACCCTTACTTGGTTTGCGCACGATGGCCCGCGCCTGGGGTGCCTGGCCGCCGTCATCTCATTTTTTTCGTCACGCGTACTATGAAAAGTTAGGATATAACTCTGTTGATGATTTCATGGAACGGTACTGGGAGGCGACGTACACTGGTATGGATGCGAATAACGTATTGGCGCAGATCGCGACCTGGCGTTCGGCAGATATTAGTGCCAATGAATTATACAAAGGAGACTTCGAAAAAGCGTTGGCCTCGATCACTGCACGTGTGTGTGTCATGCCGTGTATTTCCGATGCTTATTTCCCCCCGGATGATAGTGAGATTGAAATAAGCCATATGAATGGCGCGGTATTACGCCCTATTAGATCGCAATGGGGACATTGGGCAGGATCCGGACGTAATCCTGAGGACACGGACTTCATTGACCAGCAGCTTAAAGAACTTTTATTAAATTAGCCGCATCACAATGGCGGAACCATTACGAAGCAGTACATTCAGAGCATATTAGTATTGGAGATCACATGGATCTGACGACTCTTACGGCAACTGCCGCTGGGCAACTCATTGCGGATAATGAGTTGAGCTCGGTTGAGCTTACCGAAGCCTGCCTAGAGCGGATAGCCGAACGGAACGGGGATGTCGGCGCTTTTCGTCACCTCAACCCGGAATTCTCACTTGCGGAAGCGGCTAGAGCAGATAGAGAGACACCGCGTTCGCCTCTGCACGGAGTGCCGTTTGCGATAAAGGATGTCATCGATACAAAGGATTTCCCAACTGAATATGGTACCCCTATTCACCGAGGCCACCAACCGAGCGAGGACGCGGCCTGCATTTCTTTGATGCGTCGTGCAGGTGCAGTAATACTCGGAAAGGTCGTTAGTACGGAGTATGCAATTTACAATCCTGCCGAGACTCGTCATCCGATGAATTTAGATCATACGCCTGGGGGCTCATCTAGTGGCACTGCCGCCTCGGTGTGCGATCGTATGGTGCCGATCGCCTTCGGAAATCAGACCGCCGGGTCGTTGATCCGACCGGCAGCGTTTTGTGGGGTTTACGGACTTAAGCCGACTCATGGCACAACCGATGGGGGCGGCATTTTACCTCTGCAGCCTTACTTCGACACCTTGGGTTACATGGCACGTTCGGTAGAAGATATCCAGGCATTTTACGGTGTCGTATCAGAGCAGAATCAGTCGCTTTTGTGGCCGGAAGACAAGAGGCCAAAGATTGGCCTGTGTAAAACCTCGCAATGGAGTTTCGCTGAATCCGAGAGTCGCTCTGTTTTGACCCAAGCTGCTGCGAAATTTGCGGAGCAACGGGCAGTCGTTGAGGAATTCGAATTGCCGGATGACTATGCGGATCTACCCGACGTTCACCGACGAGTGTTGTACGCTGGAGTAGCGAAATCGCTCGAGAAAGATTATCGGGACGCAAAAGATTATATGAGCGACATATTGCTCGAGATAATTGAAGAAGGTCAGGCGACTTCAAGCAAGGAATACGATGAGGCATATTCTTTTGCTGATCGATGTCGTCAGTCTGTGAACGAAAAATTCTATGACTTTGACGCGATTATTTGCCCTAGTGCACCCGGCGAAGCGCCAAAAGGTATGGCGACTGGTAATCCAATATTCCAAGTGACCTGGACTTTACTAGGCGTCCCTTGTTTGAACCTGCCGGTCGGGTTTGGCCCGAGCGGTTTACCCGTTGGCATTCAGTTAATCGGACGTCGGTATGACGACAAAACGATTTTGGCGCTCGGGCGGTATCTAATGCATGAACTCCAACCTATCCATTCGTCGTGATAATGCAACGATGTCTGAGATAGCTGCATGTGCCACTGAGGAGCTCGCTCCGGATGAAATTCTTCAAGTCTTTGTCGAAGGACGCGCGCCGATCGCAGTATACAATCTTGATGGAGAGTTTTTTGCGACTGACGACACATGCACTCATGGTGATGCGTCGCTAGCCGAAGGTGATATCGAAGACGGCGAGGTTGTATGCCCGTTTCACATGGGGGCATTCGATATCCGTACGGGAGAAGCGACGGCGCCTCCATGCGTTATCCCTATCCGATCGTACCCTGTGCGGATCGAAGGCGGCACTGTTTATATTGAGGTGGATCCGTGAGCCAGCGTAAAACATATCGGATTGGTCAAATTGTTCCGAGTTCGAATACAACAATGGAGATTGAAGTACCAGCAATGTTGCGGCGAGCGATCCTAGGTGATGGAATGAGTTTTACTTTCCATTCTAGCCGCGCGCCTATGAAGACAGTTACCAAGGATGAACTTACTGCTATGAATGGGCATATGGCGCGCTGCGCTCAGGAGCTTACAGATGCGAGAATGGATGTAATTGCGTCAGCCTGTCTGGTCGCTATTATGTGTCAAGGTCCTGGTTACCATCGCGAAACCGAACAAGCGTTACGCGATGTATGCCGGAAGGATGCACCTAACACGGAAATCATAACAAGTGCCGGTGCGCTTATTGAAGGATTAAATACGATTGGCGCAAAAAAAATAGCTATCGTAACACCTTATGTGAAAAACCTAACTGAACTTGTTGCCGGCTATATCGAAAGCGAGGGTATTGAAGTGTTGGACGCGATATCCCTTGAGATTCCGAATAATTTGGAGGTCGGCGCACGGGATCCGATGGCTTTGATACGGATCGCGA
>CAYFFH010000017.1:0-18819 GCA_964342175.1 uncultured Enterobacteriaceae bacterium
AGAAAAATAACAGTAATACCTTGGATGATCAGCTTGGCGATGTCTTCGTTCGTGCGGTTTTCGGTTTGATTGGAGTCGTACCCTACTAAGATCGTGCGAACATTCTCAGGTAATAAGGTCCCGAAGCCGAAAGAGCGTGTCTTTTCAAGTGCCGCACAAGTCAATAGACCAACGACTAACACTGGCATGGAGACAGGTGCCATGCGAAGAAAAAATTCCACAAATTCCCATCCCGCTATTTTAGCTATTAGCAGGTTCTGTGGTTCTCCGACTAGTGTGGTAACACCGCCGAGAGCTGTTCCCACAGCGGCATGCATCATTAGACTGCGAAGAAATGCACGAAATTGGTTCAGGTCCGCACGTGAGAGTTCGGGGATCTGTTCGTCCTGATTGTAGTCGTGATCGTCGTGGTATTGCTTACCTGAGGCGATTTTATGGTACACGAGGTAAAAACCCTCGGCGACCGTGATGACAACGGCGGTAACGGTTAGGGCGTCTAGAAATGCCGACAGCACGGCGGCAACGAAACTAAATAACAAAGATAACAAAATTTTCGATCGGACCGTCAAAAGTATCTTTGTGAACGTAAATAACAATAACTCTTTGAGAAAATAAATGCCGGCGACCATGAACATTAGCAGCATGATCACTGGAAAATTCGCCTCGGTCTCGTGGTAGACAGAATAGGGGCTTGTCAGACCTAATATGACTGCCTCTATGGCTAGCAATCCGCCAGGTTGAAGTGGGTAGCATTTGAGCGCCATGGCAAGGCAGAATATAAATTCGAGTATAAGCACCCATCCGGTAAAAAATGGGCCGGTGGCGGCGACAAGGATTGGGTTGAGAATTAAAAATCCTACGATCGTTAGTTTGTACCAGTCCGGAGATTTACCCAGGAAATTCTTTGTTAGTGCCTGCCCCAGACTGTAAGATGCCATACTCATAAGACCTCTATTATTCTAATTAGAACGTGTGAGCGGCTTCGATTCGTAAACACCTACGGTGCTCCTCAATCGGTAGTACCCGAGCGACGACATCGAATCCACGTGAAAAATTTAAAGATACGAATTTCGGTTTAAATTACTCATTGGTATAACTGTGATCTTCTTTGGGTCTTACAATACTTATGTTGCTAATTCGCGCAACACGTAGTGCAGGATCCCACCATTGCGATAGTACTCCCATTCCTTTGGTGTATCGACGCGAACCTGACACTGGAAAGTCACTTCTTTAGCGTTGTCACCGAGCGCAGCTATTGTTACGATTCTTGCGCCGACCTCTAGATCTTCAATACTGAAGGCTTCTTTGCCCGTGAGCGCTAAAGTAGCCGCACTTTCACCCTCTTGGAAAACCAACGGTAAGACTCCCATCCCAACCAAGTTACTGCGGTGGATCCGTTCGAAGCTTTCTGCAATAACAGCACGCGCTCCAAGTAATAGGGTACCTTTCGCTGCCCAGTCCCGAGAAGAACCTGTGCCGTATTCTTTACCAGCGATGATAATTAGAGGGACTTGCTCTTCTTGATAGCGCATCGCCGCATCGTAGATGGTCGTTCGCTCACCTGATGGTTGGTGAGTCGTCCATCCGCCTTCGGTCCCGAGCGCGAGCTGGTTTCTAAGTCGGATATTGGCAAAAGTTCCCCTCATCATAACTTCGTGATTGCCTCTCCGAGAGCCATAGGAATTGAAATCCTTGTGTTCTACGCCGTGCTCCATCAGGTATTGGCCGGCCGGACTATCGGCTTTAATCGCGCCAGCAGGTGATATGTGATCAGTCGTGATCGAATCACCAAGAAGTGCGAGTACGCGAGCCCCACTTATGGGCCTAATGCCTTCTGGCTTGAGCTTCATGTCGACAAAATATGGCGGATGTTTTACATAGGTTGAGGAGTCGTTCCATTCGAATTGAGTCGCCGCTGGTACCTCGATTGCAGACCATCGCGTATCCCCTTCAAATACGCTCGCGTAACTGTCAGTAAACATTTTCGAATCGACGTTAGTGGCGACCGCTTCATTGACCTCTTGAGTACTCGGCCAAATGTCTTTTAAAAATACTTCATCGCCGTTGTGATCTCTTCCAAGCGGATCATTAAACATGTCGAAATTTAAGGTTCCGGCCAGCGCATAGGCGACAACCAAAGGCGGCGAGGCGAGGAAATTCATTTTAACCTCGGCGTGGACGCGACCCTCGAAATTGCGGTTTCCGGATAGGACCGAGCACACGATCAAGTCCCCGTCTTTAATTGCGCTACTGACGTTCAGCGGGAGAGGGCCTGAGTTCCCGATGCAGGTCGTGCAACCATAGCCAACGTTCTGAAAACCTAAGGCATCTAAATGCGGTGTAACTCCAGCTTTCTGAAGATAACTGGTCACAACTAACGATCCAGGGGCAAGGCTTGTTTTCACCCAAGGTTTCGATTCTAGTCCGCGCTCGTTTGCGTTCTTGGCCAGCAATCCGGCTGCCATCATTACATACGGATTCGACGTATTGGTGCAAGATGTTATCGCTGCAATAACGACCGCACCGTCGGTTAAATCGGAGGGCTCACTTGAGTCGACAACTTTGCCCACGCCGCTCGCCAGGCGGTTTTTAGTTCCCTCAGCTAGGAACGTCGCGTACTCTTTTTTTACAGATTTTAGAGGGATCCGATCCTGCGGCCTTTTAGGACCTGCAAGACTTGGTTCAACTTCCCCCATGTCCAACGACAGCGTATCCGAATATACCGCGTCAAGGCCGCCAGTTTTTCGCCACATGCCAGTCTCTTTAGCATAGCGCTCAACCAAGGCAATGTGATCTGAGCTCCGACCCGATAGTTCTAGATAACGGATGGTTTCCGCATCAATAGGAAAAATTCCGCAAGTTGCTCCGTATTCAGGTGCCATATTAGCGATAGTCGCGCGGTCGGCTAAAGGTAAACAGTTGAGTCCCGAACCAAAAAACTCAACAAATTTGCCAACCACGCCTTTTTCGCGCAACATTTCAACAACCTGTAAAACAAGATCCGTTGCCGTTGCTGCCTCAGGCAATTCCCCGGTCAACTTGAAGCCGACCACCTGTGGGATCAGCATAGTTATGGGTTGGCCAAGCATCGCCGCCTCTGCTTCAATTCCGCCAACACCCCACCCTAGGACACCAACGCCATTAATCATTGTGGTGTGGGAATCGGTACCAACAACGGTGTCAGGATATGCTCTTAGTACTCCGTCCTTTTCGGTTGAGAACACCGTGCGGGCGAGAAATTCCAGATTGACCTGATGCACGATGCCGGTGTCTGGTGGTACGACTTTGAAATTAGAGAACGCCTGTTGACCCCAGCGCAAAAAGCTATAGCGTTCTTGATTACGTTCGAATTCTATCTTTGCGTTAGCTTCAGCAGCGAATGCACTACCGAACACGTCAACTTGGACTGAATGGTCAATGACCAATTCCGCTGGTGAGAGTGGGTTGATCTTATCTGGGTCGCCGCCCAGTTTACGCATCGCATCGCGCATTGCTGCAAGGTCAACGATCGCCGGTACCCCAGTAAAGTCCTGCATTAATACACGGGCTGGGGTGAAAGCGATTTCTTGCGATGGTTGTTCGGTTGCATCCCAGTTCGCCAGAGCCTCTATATCCTCGCTTGCCACGTTGATATCGTCTTCATGGCGTAGCAGATTCTCGAGTAGTATCTTGTGAGTGTAGGGTAGGCGGTCAACCGGAAAGCGATCAGCGAGACGTTGGACGCTAAAAATCTCGTAATCGGTGTTGTCGATAGTCAAACGAGAACGGGTGTCAAAACTATTTTTCATTATGGCTCCGTAAAAGTGCAGCAGCTAGCCGCATATTATCTGCAATTCTGTCGTTCTGTTGTAGGGTAAATTTGAATGATCGTGCTCAGTTAAAAGGTGTGATCAATAATTCCCCCTCCGAGGCAAGTATCGTCATCATAGAACACGACTGATTGGCCCGGAGTTACCGCGCGCTGCGGGTGCCGAAATTTGACCTCCAATCTATCCTCATCTAGGGTTACAATCTCGCAAATTTGATCAGACTGGCGATATCGAGTTTTGGCGCGACAGTGGAATGGTATCGCAGGTGCAGCGCCACTAACCCAGCTCAGAGTATCGGCGATCAATCGTTGACTCATTAGTAAAGGGTGGTCGTGGCCTTGTCCGGCGATTAATTCATTGTTAGAAATATCTTTCGCGACGACGAACCACGGTTCTTCGACTGCGCCCCGAACGCCACCAATACCTAGCCCTTCTCGTTGTCCCAAGGTGTAAAACGCTGCTCCCTCGTGATGACCAATTATTTTGCCGTTTAGGTCTCGGATCTCGCCAGGTTGCGCTGGTAGATAGTCACTCAAAAAGCTTCTGAAATGTCGTTCTCCAATGAAGCAAAGCCCCGTGCTGTCTTTTTTCGAATGTGTCACAAGTCCCGCCTCGGCTGCAATTTGACGTACGTCAAGTTTTTCTAGGTTGCCCAGGGGAAAGATAGTCCGGATTAGCGCTTCTTGATCGATTGCATAGAGGAAATAACTTTGATCCTTGCGGAGATCAGCACCTTTCTGCAACAGTTCCTTATCATCAAGGGATCGGTGCCTTGCGTAGTGCCCGGTCGCGATTAAATCGCCGCCGATGCTTCGGACGTGGTCAAAGAATGCCTTAAACTTCACTTCGCGGTTGCACAGCACATCTGGGTTGGGCGTTCTTCCATTGCGATATTCATCGAGAAAAATTTTGAACACAGCGTTCCAGTAAGTTTCCGAAAGATTAACTGTGTTAACTTCGATGTCCAACCTCTCACAAACTGATAGTACGTCATCGACATCATCTTCCCATTGGCAACGGCCATTTTTGGCAGGCTCGTTCCAGTTTTTCATAAAGACTGCAGTCACGCGATATCCGGCTTGCTTAAGGAGCATCGCGGCGACAGATGAATCGACGCCACCAGACATCGCGATGACGATATGAGGGTTGGCCGGATCGCGACATTTACGTAATGCCGCCGGACTCAATGTAATTTTATTTTCCATTGATCAAATGCTGTTACAAACGGTTACGGAGTACCTAACTCTGCGATTGATGGCCCCGATCGGCACACCTATTAAATTGTGTTATCGCGTCTGAAATCTTTCGATAGTCTTGCAGGTAGTCATATGCGTTCTATGACCGGTTGCTCCCACCGACCGGTAATAGAGTATTCACGACTTAAAATTTTGTCCACCTGCTCTGGGATCGACTTGAACATTTTTTGTCCGAGAAAAATTACGGCACCCACACCTATGCCCGCAGGTCCAAATAACGCGCTCGCAACAGGAATTGTGTTCGATAACGTCGGAGTCACAGTTGCACGCTGATCGTAATCTTGTTCTGTAAGGCCTATTCGCCCGGAAATGTCGATCCGTGCAGATGGTCCAGTCATGAGTAGACTATTGGTATAGGCGTTGCCACCGTCCAATTCAAAAATGCCCTCGATCGCGTCAAAAGTAAGACCTTTTCTAAATAGGTCGTTGAAATCTAGCGACAATCGCCTGGGCAATGTTTGTAATGATAAGAGTCCGAACAAACGGCCCCCACCCGGGTCGATATCTAAAAATCGTCCTTTTGTTACCTGTAATTCAAAACTACCGTGGAGTTTATCGAGGCTAAATTCGAGTGGCGTTCCGTTCCAGATCGCTTCGATTTCCATTTTGGTCTTGCCACCATCAATATTCGGCACCTCATAATCAAAGCGCTTTAAAAGTCCACTTAAGGTTTTGTCATAAACAAGGAGGCTTACTCGAGATTGGTCAACATCGCCCTGCAATAGCCAATCTCCATTGCCTTGGAGAACAAATTTGGATTGGGCAGCTCGCAATCGATCAAGTCTCACACCATTCTCAAGGGGCATTGTTGTTAGCTCGACTGACCCGAGATCAACTTTGCCGAAGCGTAACGATTTAGCCGTTAAAGTGAGTGGTGGTATTTTCCGCGGATCGACTCGAGTGCCCTTGCTCTCTAGATCAAATTCGTCTAGCCATAATCTTTCGAAGTCAAGGACCAAGGGTTGGCCCAGGCGGTCACGAGGAATGCTGATTTGACCTTCGGCTTGAGGGGCAGAAATTTCTAGGTTCCACGCGTCGCTTTGCTTCTCACCGACTACATTGATGTCTTGGAAATTTCGTCCTAAGGTTTCTAGGTTATCAATACCAATATCGAAACTGATAGGTAGGTCAAAGGTGCGATTATTTGTTGAATCGGTTATGGCGGCGCGGGCGAACCGGATCCATTTATTTAGCGGTAACCGGGTAGTGCGTCCGTGTGCCGTGAGGCCGGGAGTTTTCCTGAACACCGGTTCTGTTTCACCCAGTAATACCTCGATGCGGCTCGTGTTGGTGACTCCGTCTGCTTGCTGTTTTGAATCAATTTCGATATCGATGATTGGTCCGAAATCGATCCGGGTCACCCGACTACCGTCAGGGTTTGTTTCGCTTTGGAGCGATAACGGTCTTTTCTCGGGAGATGTTTTTCCAAACGGCCACGGTAAGTTAACGTTTAAGCCTTTAAGGTTAGACTCTATGACTAATCGTTTTGGTGTCCGGTCGGCCTCAGATTTGGTTGGGATCGTCAAAACGGCGTTCCAAGGAAACTGCCCGCTAATCCGGTTTTTTTCAGTGCCACTGCTAAGCCACCCATGGGTTACTGGAGCGTAACGTTTGAGATATTTGAGTAACTGGCTTGCATTCGATGTTCCGGTCATGCGGAACTCGGTATCGTAATTGGGATCGTCTAAACCGCCGTTGAAGATAACCTCTACGGGATCGCCGTCGAATACGGCCGTCATTCCTTCACCATACCAATCTTGCCGGGTAAAGCTAATCTTGCCGATTACGTTTTCAAGGACGATGCCCTGTGCTTTTGAGTCGATCCGATTGTCAGAGAAATGTGCGTTACCTAGAATTTCTTTGTCGGCGCCGGGGTAGAGACCTAAATTCATGTCTAGAGTCATGTCAAACTCACCAGAAATATCGACCTCTGAATAGCGAGAGGCTTTAGTTGTTCTCAGTGGACTTTCCGCGATAAATCGGCCTACGTCATCCGGAATTACTCGAATGTTTCCTGCCATACGCACTGCCGGTTTACGCGAGAAGAGATCCGGCATTTCGATGGTTGACCCGTCAACTGCTGCACGATAAACGTAACCATTGTGCACGGCAGTTTTCATTTTGCGCCCATCAACGGACACAGTTGCCCTGATTGCTTTTGTAATCGGGAATTTGACGCTATATTTCAGATCAACGTTGTCGACTTCGAAGGTTCCTTTAAATGTCCCGTTGCTTTGATCAAATGGGAATTCATCGAGGTATCCACGCACAACTATGTCACTTGGGTTAAATTGTCCGGTCCGGAACGCAGTGCGCAACCATTTTTCACCTCTCGGTCTTAACAGGCCTTTTGGAATTAGTGCGTGGAACCGCGGTAACTCTCCCGATCCAATTCGCGTTACGAGATCGAGATGAGGGCTTTCGTCGTCGCTAAAGACCACTTTCCCGCGAGTGGAGAAATCAATCGATTCTGCGAGGATTTGTAAGCCTTCTGTACCTATATTAAGGCTTGTAGGTGAAATTTCCCATGTGATTTTTCCAAGAATACTTTTAACTTCCACCGGCTTTACCAGCCAATGATCGCTTTGAATTCGCGTAATGTTTGTTTGCGTGGGCTCGACTACACCACCTTTGTGATTTGCCCGGATCTTGAAATCTAGCCCATTTACCGCGGGCACACGCGCCGATTCAGTCATTGATAAATCATTTACTGACGCTTCCACAAAATAGCGAGAGATGTGACCGTGCTCATGTACTATAGCACCGACGATTTGGTCCACATTTGCACGTGGATTGAGCGTGGTTAGATTAGAGGTTGCGATTTTATCTCCACCGGACTGCACTAAATTTATTACAGTGCCAAAGTCAACGTCATTTGCACGGAATGAAATTAATGATGGTTGTTCGCCAACTTTGATCCAACGCACCGAACCAGTCGATTCCGATGCAGGCCCGTGAGGAGGTTGAATTCGCAGCCGGTTGACATTGAGTGACCATCCGTCCCGAGCACGCACAGCCACAGCAGAGGCGTTGATATTATCGATTAATTCAGTTGCCAACTCTCCGAACTTTAAATTTACGCCATCGATCACGAGGGCGGCATGCTGCAATTTAGCAGATTCCCATCGACTCCAAATTTTCGTGTTCAGTTGCCCGGCAGAGATTTGATTGTTTCGCCAACCCGCTAGTGCTAGGGCAGGGCTAGCTTCAGCATTTCGAATATCGACAAATAGATCGCCATCCCACTGTGAGCTGAGGATGTTCCCGGTGGCACGTAACTCAAAAACATAACTTTCTGTGCGTCCGTTATCTCGGCGTAGACTGCCAGAAACAAGTTGTTGTTTTGTCGTGCGAGATATGAAGACCGCGACATCAGAAAACCGCTGTGGCGCGGAATTATATAGGGTATCGGTAAAAGTGATATCTGCGTCACGCAAAGTGAAATTTCGCTGCTCTAGTAACCACTCTGCAACGGGCCATTGACTTGGCGGTAGTCCCGCTATCGATATTTTCCCGGATCTGTCACGTTCTAGCGCTATCTGCATACCGCCGACCAAGAGACTTCGCGGTACTAGACGTTGTCGCCATAATGATACGAAGGGCGAAATTTCTATTTTCGCGTAGTTAAAATGAGCCAGTTCGACTTTTCTGTCAGTTGCTAAAAGGGTCAAATTTTTAATGTTTATCTTTGGGGCCCACCCCTGCCAGGACGCACTTACTTCACCTATTTGAACGGGGCGGCTTGAGATGTCGCTTAACCAACTCTCGATCGATTCGCGGTGTTGAGCTATGTCGGGCAGCATGAGGCGGACGACGCTGATCGATATGGCGGCGACAATCGTCAGCGTAGAACCGATCGTCCAGAAGACTCTAGCGGCACGGCTGACTAATGCAGGCATAAGATAGTTCTATAGCAAGACAACGTCATATTGCTCTCGCGTGTAGGTTGCTTCAATTTCTAGCCCGATTGGAATGCGAATGAATTCTTCCAATTCCATGACGCTACTCGATTCTTCCCTGAGCAGGATATCTACGACACATTTCGACGCCACGACTTTCAATTTTTGGGCGTCATGTTGCCGTGCTCCACGCAGAATTTCGCGTAAAATTTCGTAGCAGACAGATTGTGCCGATTTGATCGAACCGCGTCCGTCGCACGTTGGACACTCTTCGCATAGGACGTGCTCGAGGCTTTCACGGGTGCGCTTGCGGGTAATTTGCACCAGGCCGAGTGAAGTGATTTCACTTATCGTTGTCCTCGAATGGTCTCGCGCTAGGCTATTTTCCAGCGTCCGTAGCACTTGACATTGGTGCTCCTCGTTTGACATGTCAATGAAGTCGATAATTATGATGCCGCCGAGGTTTCGCAGTCGCAGTTGTCGCGCGATTACGTGAGATGCTTCTATGTTAGTTTTGAGAATTGTTTCCTCAAGGTTTCGATGTCCCACAAAACCGCCAGTATTGACGTCGATTGTCGTCATAGCTTCGGTTTGGTCTATGATCAAATGCCCGCCTGATCCAAGCTCAACTTTGGGTTGCAGCGCACGCTCTATTTCGTTTTCGGTTGAGTATAAATCGAGGATTGGACGGTCCTCAAGGTAATGTTCAATTCGAGGAACAAGTTCAGGAGTGAATTGTTTTGCGAACATAGCGACCTTGGTATAAGTCTCCTTCGAGTCTATGCGGATTTTTTCGACGTTTATTGAATAAACGTCTCGAATCATTCGCAGAACTAGCGGGAGATCCTCGAAGATAAGCGACGGAACTTCTTCCCCGTTTATGTTAGCGGAGATGGATTGCCAAAGCTGTTGTAGGAAATGCATGTCGTCTCGGAGTTTTTCTTTTGTCGCACCTTCAGCCGCGGTACGGACTATGTAACCGCCGCGGTTTGCGTCAATCCCGGACTCATTGTGCATTATGTCGTTGCTTTTTTGATTGGAAGTATCTCCAATGCTGGTTGGCATTGTCGTGAGATATGGAGCTAGTTCCTCTAGCAGATTTCGCAGTCGTTGTCGCTCGTCATCACTCTCGATCCGTTGTGAAATCCCAACCGTGGGTGTGCGCGGCATGTATACGAGGTAGCGTGAAGATATACTAAGGAACGTTGTGAGCCGTGCACCTTTCGTTCCTAGTGGATCTTTTGCCACTTGGACTAAAAGCTGCTGTCCTTCGCTCAAACTTTGTTCGATGGGTATCTCGATCTCGGCTAAAGAATTTTCGTTGGTTGATTGATATAGATCTGAAACATGGAGGAATGCGGTGCGTGCAAGACCGATGTCTAAGAATGCGGCGCCCATTCCGGGAAGCACACGGGATACGCGTCCTAGGTAGATGTTCCCTACAAGGCCGCGCGCGCTACTGCGTTCTACGACGAATTCCTGCGGCACGCCGTTTTCAATTGATGCAACGCGAGTTTCTTGCGGCGTCACGTTAACGAGGATTTCTTGTGCCATGAGTTTATTAGAGGTGATGTACTCTTAGGGCAGCCTTTTGACTATAACTATTTAATTCGTAAGCCATTATAGCGATTCGAGTAGACCTCATACCAGTACTCTAAAGGTCGATTTCTGTGTTTCAGTTCCGTTTTCATGGCAGTTGCGAGGGTAGCACCAGTCACGTTGTCTCTCGGAGAAGCATAGGTGCGAATAATGCGCGACGCTTGAATCCTCATACTGTTATCTAATCCTGATTCTATTTTAGCGACAGTTCTAACCATCTGGGATAGAAAAATGGTTATTACGGCTGAAGTCGCTCTGCAGAGTGGCGGTGATCACCTTAATGGCGGTTGTGGTCGTTATAGTATCATCCACGACACATCACGAATGCGCGTAACGGCGAGTATCTAATTGTGTCAGATGCGAGAGTTTTCTAATGATGTAGACGATATAAACCTTTGAGCTTGGATCTGGGCTAATTTCTCCTATCGAACTAAAAAAAAGGCCGACAAAAAAGTCGGCCCTTAAAATCGATTTTGTTTCGTCTAAACTTGGGTGCTTAACGACCCTCAGTTAGATAGTTAACGTCCATGGTTCGTTTGACTTTCCTGAACACCGGAGTCGGGTAGCTGTTCCCGAAACACGGCACCAAGGTTCCCCGATCGTTTTGATGATCCTGCACGTTAATGCTTTGGAAACTCGGTACACGTACGACTTCGGTGGTTTTCTTGCCGCCAAGAGCCTCCGACTCAGACCGGTAATTTGGCGCTTCAGTCCAGTTCTTAGACATCTGCCAAGTTTTCCAAAGTTGTCCGGCTTTGTCGTAAGCATTCGCATAGAAACACATCGTAGTCTCTTTTTCGAGGTACAAGAATTTTTCTTTATACGGATGCGCTGGGTCTATCGGTACTTGATTTATCACCCAATAGTTACGCAGCTCCCAGTTGTCCCAAGGGGCAAACCCTGAAGGTCCATAGAAATGCGACGTGGTGTAGCGTGAAGCGTTCACCGCCAGGATTCTGGCTTCGCCGATATAAATCCAATTATGTTCCAACGGTCGGCCGTTAAAGCCGTAGAAGTCTTCCAGTGTATGGTCCGTGCCTAACAAGGAATCCGATTTCACCTCTACTGAGATCCGGCGCACTCGACGCAGGCTTGGGATGTACGCCCATGAGTCGTCAGTCTTACGCGGATCATCGTAGCGCAAAATCAAAAACGCGGTACCAGCAATATCAAATGGTGAATCGAAGCCAGTATATTCGCGAAAGTCTGTGCCTTTCGCGAAGCCTTTACCATCGTTCCATAGATAAGGCTCGGGAAGGTCCGATCTGTGCGACATCAGGACACGCTGATAAGAACCCCTGAGTAAGCGCTCGAAAGAGCCGCCGCCTCTGTAGTTCTCAGCGAATGCACCACCGTCGGTCACTACGGCTTCATGTCCTTCGTGAGATTCACCAGGACGCACCCAGATCCACTGCACATCGGCGACGCTAATTCCCGCAAACTGCCAACGATAGGTATAGTTCCATATCAGCTCATAACCGTGTGCATTGCTACCTGGTTCCCAGTTGGTTGGATCGAACGGGCGGCCAGCGGCATAGTTCTCAAGCGCGCCGTCGCTTGCAATCGTCGCTTCGCCTAGGTGCTTAACCGTAACATCTAAATAGTCTTGACGCGGCGTTAAGTCTGTCGGTTCTACGATTGGCATCTCCATTCCGTCGAAGATTAGCGTTGCCTGTTGCTCTACGGGAATGAACGGTCGAATGACATCGGCATTGTCGATTGTAATGGTGTCACCCGCCGCGAATTCCGGCGTCGCCTCCTGGTTCATCTTTAACCACGCAAGGTGGTCTTCGCGCGTAGCGGCGTTTGCCGCGAGCGAACTCGCCGCGAATATCGCCACCAACGCGTATTGTATCGGTTTAAACACGATAGATTCCTCCACTGTTCTTAAAGGGCATTCTGTACAGATGTAAAAGTACACAAAAACGCGCAGAAATACACCTATTTCCGCTATTTATTTCGCTATTTGTTTCACATTGCTTTCACATTTGGTGTGCTAGCAGGAGTGCAGCTTCACCGTCTAGGTGATGATACAATCCATCAACTGACTGAATTGCGAAGAGCGCTCTATAAGCCTAGTGGATTTCGAAACCGAATTGGCTGCTATTTTACCCGCTGAGGCCCTACTTACTGCGGTTGAAGAAAAGCGTCCGTATGAATCCGACGGTCTAGCGGCATATCGCGCAGTGCCGCGAGTAGTAGTGCTGCCAAGAACCCGTGATGAGGTGCAGGCAACCGTTAAGGTTTGCGCAAGCTACGGTGTGCCGATAGTTGCTCGCGGGGCAGGTACGGGTCTGTCCGGCGGCGCTTTGCCGCTCGAGGACGGCTGTTTGTTGAGTTTAGCAAAATTCAACCGTATCAAGCATATCGATCCGGAGAACCGTATCGCAGTGGTTGAACCGGGTGTAAGAAATCTCGCGATATCGGAGGCGGCGGCGGCCTATGGGCTCTACTATGCGCCTGATCCATCCTCGCAGATCGCCTGCTCCATTGGCGGCAACGTTGCAGAAAACTCGGGCGGCGTGCATTGTCTAAAATACGGTCTCACCGTTAACAACGTGCTTGCCGTAGAAGTGCTTACCGCCGAGGGTGAATGGTTAACTGTCGGATGTTCGGCGCTCGACAGTCCGGGCTACGACCTATTAGCGATGATCAACGGCTCTGAGGGTATGTTGGGGATCATCATGCAGATCACCGTGAAGCTGTTGGCGCGCCCACCTGTTGCAAGAGTTATGCTCGGTGCTTTTTGTGCCGTACAAGACGCCGCAGATACGGTTGCCGACGTCATCGCTGCAGGTATCACTCCTTCAGGTTTGGAAATGATGGATCAGCTAGCGGTCGGTGCGGCAGAAGAATTTTGTCATGCAGGCTATCCGCGTGACGCGGCTGCGATCCTGTTGTGCGAATTGGATGGTACGACCGGTGAGGTCGACTCACAGCTAGATAATCTGCAAAAAATCTTCGAGAAGCACGGCTGTAACGAAATTCGAATATCAACCACGGAAGAAGAACGACAGCGATTTTGGATGGGAAGAAAATCCGCGTTTCCCGCGCTTGGACGCATCGCACCTGATTATTACTGTATCGATGGAACGATCCCACGTCGACACCTTGGCTTCGTACTGCGACGCATTGACGAACTTGCCCAAGAATACGGTCTGATGGTTGCGAACGTATTCCATGCGGGGGATGGCAATCTGCATCCCTTGATTGCCTATGACGGTAGTGAGGACTCTCAACTTGAAGCAGCGGAGACAATTGGAAGCAAAATTTTAGAACTCTGCGTTGAAGTGGGTGGCACCATTACTGGTGAGCACGGCGTAGGCGTCGAAAAACTGAACGAAATGTGCGTGCAGTTCTCAGCGCCTGAACTACGCGCATTCCACTCGATTAAGAATGCTTTTGATCCGATCGGTCTTTTGAATCCAGGTAAAGCAGTACCCACTTTGCACCGCTGCGCTGAATTCGGCGCAATGCACGTTCACGGTGGTAACTTGCCACATCCGGAGCTCGAGCGTTTCTAACCCCCTTCAGTCCCTCCGACCGTAATTCCATCGATCCGGAGCGTTGGTTGACCGACCCCGACCGGCACTGACTGACCGTTTTTCCCGCACGTTCCTACGCCATTGTCTAACTGGAGGTCGTTTCCAACCATAGAGACGCGGGTGAGCACTTGTGGACCGTCACCGATTAGTGTTGCGCCTTTTACTGGCGATGTGACTCTGCCGTTCTCTATTAGATAGGCTTCGTTCGCGCTGAAGACGAATTTTCCGTTTGTAATATCGACTTGTCCGCCGCCAAAACTAACGGCGTAAATGCCTTTATCGACACTTTGAATGATTTCCCCGGGGTCGAATTTGCCGGCCAGCATGTAGGTGTTGGTCATTCGCGGCATTGGCCGGTGCGAGTAGGATTCTCGACGTCCATTTCCGGTCGAGGTGACCCCCATGAGTTTTGCGTTTTGTTTATCCTGTAGATAGCCACGCAAGATCCCATTTTCAATCAGCAAGGTATTTTGGGCTGCGACACCCTCGTCATCAATCGCTAGCGAGCCGCGCCGGCCAACCAAAGTGCCATCATCTACTACGGTACATTGCTCGTCAGCGACTCGGTCACCGATGCGACCAGAGAAGGCTGATGTTTGTTTTCGATTAAAATCCCCTTCCAGCCCGTGTCCGATCGCTTCATGTAATAAGATTCCTGGCCAACCCGGCCCGAGCACGACGGTTGTTTCACCCGCTGGCGCGTTGCCTGCGTCAAGGTTAACCAATGCTTGCCGTAAGACTTCGTCTGCAATGCTTTCGGCACTGGCGTTATCGAAGAAACACTCGTAGCCACTGCGCCCGCCGCCGCCGTAACTAGCTGACTCGCGCCGACCGTCTTGCTCGACAATAACATTTATACTCAAGCGCACGAGCGGTCGTTGGTCTGCACCGAGCGTTCCATCCAAGCACGCTACGATTATCGAGGAGAAATTCCCAGAAAGGTTGATCATCACTTCCCGCACGCGGGGGTCTGCATTTCTGATCCGGCTATCTAGCGATTTAAGTAGTTGTATTTTTGACTCAGTAGTTACACTCGTTAGAGGGTCGAGCGGTGCATATAGTGTTGGCACAAGAGTTTGTTCGGCGATTTTTATTTCGCGTGATTGTCCTTGTCGAGTGATTGCACGGGCGGCACGGGAAGCCTTTTGCAGTGCTGGTATTGCTAGCTCGTCGGAATAGGCAAAGCCGATTTTTTCGCCGCTAACGGCTCGCACTCCCACACCTTGGTCTATGGTGTGTGAGCCTTCTTTGACGATCCCGTCTTCAAGACTCCAGGATTCATGTTTCGAATATTCAAAATAGAGATCGGCGTAGTCCACCGAGCGACCAGCAAGAGTTCCTAATACAGCCTCTATGTTGCTGATTCGTATCCCACTTGGGGCAAGTAATATCTGGCTAGCATGGTCTAATGCAGATTCAGTCATATTGGTCCTCGGTTCGATCGCTGGTTTTCGTCCGGGAGTTTTCCGGTCTGTTCATGGTATATTCCGCCATTAAGGCGGGATTGCGTCAGTCGTTTCTGGCAACTACGGCTCCAGATTTCAATCTTAGAAAAATAGTGTAAACATTTTTGCTAAAGAGTTCCCGCAGCTCTCACTCCACGGTCGCAATCAAGAGGTTTAGGAGTTAATTGGGGGTCGGTACGGCTAAGGTAAAGCGGGTTTTTATCTGGGTAGCTGAGATGCGCCTGATCTGCGACATTGCGCTGGCACGTTAGTCCGGGGCATCCAAAGCGGCGATGAAACCTGCCTCGTTAAATTAGGAATTCTATTATGTCGGCAGTGCCCGCACTAAGGGTCGGTATACTAGGTCTCGGCACCGTGGGTGGCGGTACCATTTCGGTTCTACGCCGTAACGCTGACGTTATTTCGCGCCGGGCGGGTAGACAGATCGAAGTGGTGGCGGCAAGTGCGCGTGATATTGCAAAACCGAGAAATCTAGATCTTTCCGGAATCACGCTATGCAAGAATCCAGTCGATCTTGTGAAGAACCCTAACGTTGATGTGGTGGTTGAACTGATTGGCGGTACGACACCAGCCAAAGAGTTGGTTATTGCAGCGCTTGAGAATGGGAAGCATGTAGTGACCGCGAACAAAGCGCTCATCGCATTACATGGCAGTGAAATTTTCGAGGTCGCACTTAAAGCGCAAATGATAGTCGCCTTCGAGGCAACGGTTGCCGGAGGAATTCCTGTGATAAAGGCCGTACGCGAAGGTCTGGCCGCTAATCGTATTGGATGGCTTGCAGGCATTATTAACGGCACGTGTAACTTCATTTTAAGTGCGATGAGCGATGCCGCCCAAGAATTCGAAACTGTCCTATCGGAGGCACAAGCGCTTGGTTATGCCGAGGCAGATCCCTCATTTGACATAGATGGAATCGACGCGGCGCACAAACTCGCGATAATAGCTGCGATAGCGTTCGGAGTACCGCTCCAATTCGAGTCCATTTATGTCGAAGGGATCCGTGATGTGTCGCGAACCGATGTTGACTATGCTGCAAGGCTCGGCTATCGGATCAAGCACCTCGCCATGGCGCGTCAAACGCCATCCGGTATTGAACTACGAGTGCATCCAACATTAGTCCCAAACAGCCAATTATTGGCCAATGTCGACGGAGTCATGAATGCGATAATGATTAATGGAGACGCGGCTGGACCGACACTCTTTTACGGTTCGGGCGCTGGCGCTGAGCCTACTGCATCTGCAGTTGTCGCTGATCTGATCGACGTGGCGAGGGACTTCGGTGTGGATAGCGGAAATCGGGTGCCGCCGTTAGCATTTCAATCGGACCAACTAAAAGAGATTCCGATACTGTCGATGGATGCGATAGAGACAGCCTACTACCTGCGGCTGCATGTGCTCAACCAAGCTGGGGTCATGGCTGATGTAACTCGGGTACTCGGCGCCGGTGGCATTAGTATCGAGGCAATTCTGCAACAGGAATCGGAACCGGGTGATCCGATTGTACCGATTATCATTCTGGTTCATCCGGTTTTGGAACAAGCGATGAATCAAGCTTTGGCAGAAATCGCGGGATTGTCGCAAGTTTTCGAACCCGTGGTGAAGATACGCATGGATTCGTTAGTGTGAGCGAGGGCGCACACTATCAGGGGATTATAGAGCGCTATCGTGATCGTCTTCCGGTAACTCCTGCGACTCAGATCATCTCCCTGGCAGAAGGGAATACGCCTCTCCTCCGACTCGAGAATATTGAGCGTAAAATAGGTCATGGAGTTGAACTATACGCCAAGGTTGAAGGGCAAAATCCAACTGGCTCGTTTAAGGATCGAGGCATGACAATGGCGGTGACTCAGGCCGTTATGGATGGCAGCGAGGCGATAATCTGTGCTTCGACTGGGAATACCTCCGCGTCTGCTGCGGCCTATGCTGCTCGCGCCGGGATCTGTGCTTTCGTTTTAATACCCGACGGTAAGATTGCATTAGGAAAACTCGCGCAAGCGATGATCGAAGGGGCATATGTCATCCAAATCAAGGGTAACTTCGATGATGGTATGCAACTGGTAAAAAAGGTGGCGTCCGGGAGTCCGTTAACGATCGTAAATTCGATCAACCCGTATCGCCTGCAGGGGCAGAAAACTGCCGCATTTGAAATCATCGACGCGCTCGGGCGCGCGCCTGATATTCATGGCATTCCCGTTGGTAATGCCGGTAATATAAGCGCTTACTGGGCTGGCTACAGTGAATATGCTGGAGTGTCTCCAGCAACCGCTTCTTGCTCTTTTTGTACTGATACCTGTCCCTACTCGGAAATACCTAAGGTAAAATCACGTCCTAGGATGTTTGGTTACCAAGCGGCCGGTGCTGCTCCATTTGTGCTTGGTGAAATGGTCGATAACCCGGATACTGTAGCTACCGCGATCCGCATTGGCCGACCGCAATCGTGGGATCTCGCCTGGGCTGCTGTGCATGAATCGGACGGTGCGGTGGCGAGTCTAACAGATAAAGAAATCATGCAAGCGCAACGTATGCTCGCCGACACAGAAGGGGTGTTCTGTGAACCGGCGTCGGCGATTTCTGTTGGCGGTATATTGCGTGATGTCGAAAACGGCAACATCCCGGAAGGCTCGGTAATTACGTGCACCATTACCGGGCATGGGCTAAAGGACCCCGATATTGCTATTAATCAGAGTGGGGACCGAGTGATCGAGATCCCGGCTGAACTGGACGCGGTCAAGAGGACAATTTTTGATAATCTCTAGCCACATGCGTGATTTGTTTCGAGTCTCCAACTTTGCCAAACGCGCTGTGGTTAGATCTACGGTTCCCAAGATGGAGCCTGTGGCTACTAGATAGGACGCCGCCTTTTGTTTCGACTGACTGTGTTCATCCCTGATCTGCTCAACGAAATGCTGGGTCAATTTAATGGCGCCGTCGACGGACAGCGGTGGCCACTATGTAACCTAATTCTATCAAGAGCGTGCGAACATCCCCTTGAATACAGCGTTATCGAGAGCAACTTGTGCACCTTGTTTGGGCCAGCCCCGCCCTTCCGTGCTTCGCTGTCGGTATCCAATCTTACTGCTTCGATCGACTTTCCTGATAACCGCAGTGCCGGCATAATGCGGGCCGATCCGGTGCATCTTAGGGCGGATCCGACCCAAATTCTTCTGTTTAATGACCCAAGCATCATGCCGTCGACGCTAGAAGCAGATGCCTTAATTAAAATATTAAATTCAGGTTTACCGGAG
>CAYFFH010000018.1:0-18566 GCA_964342175.1 uncultured Enterobacteriaceae bacterium
GAGCCGTGCGTACTGGGCACGATGTCGGTTAGTAGTTCGAGAATGGCGGGGATTTGGAGCTACATCGTTTTAATCTGCGTCGAGGGGAACGTATGTGTGCGATTCGAATCGCTGATTTAATCGGGTTGCTTACCGAGGGATTGCCGTGCGGCACGTAAACGCTCTGACCGCAATGGGCATTGAAATATGGGTTCGGCGCCAATTCGTCGATTGCTCAAGTACTGTTGCTGCAGTGATTGATCCAAAGGAGCTTGCGTCCGAAATTGCTTCTTGCAAGCGATGCAATTTACATAAGGAACGGACTCAAACCGTATTCGGGATCGGCGATCTAAACGCTGAATTGCTCATTATTGGCGAGGCACCTGGCGCGGAGGAGGATCGTCTCGGCGAACCATTTGTTGGTCCGGCCGGGAGGTTACTGAACTCTATGTTGGGCGCGATAGGTCTCTCACGCCAGCAGGTCTATATTGCCAATATTTTGAAGTGTCGACCACCCGGTAATCGCGACCCAAAGCCGGAGGAAGTTGCACAATGCGCACCCTATCTTGCCCGTCAGGTAGAAATGATACAGCCACGCCTGATCCTTGCCGTTGGTCGCGTAGCAGCGCAGAATCTACTGCAACAAACCACCCCGATCGGTAAAATGAGGGGGCGGCGCTACACTTATGGACAGTTGGAGATTCCGGTCATCGTTACTTATCATCCCGCCTATTTGCTGCGTTCGCCCCGCGAAAAACGTAAGGCATGGGCCGATTTGGTATTGGTGAAAGAACTGTTGCGAGAAGGCTCGATTTCGTGAGTGCGGTGCTCAAAAAAGCAAATGTTAGTCTGCGACCCATGCGTGAGCACGATATCGCCGGTGTGTGCGCGATAGAGCAGAGGTCGTACGATTTCCCATGGTCTGCTGGAGTATTCACAGATTGTTTTCGTGTTGGCTATTGTTGTTGGACGATTGTCGAGAACATCCAATTAGCCGGGTACGGCATAATGAACGTGGCGGCCAGGGAATGTCACATTCTCAATATTTGTGTCGATCCGAGCTACCGTCGACGTAGTTACGCGACGGCCCTGTTGGACCAACTGCTCGAATCAGCGGAGACACACGGAGCGACCGCAGCCTATCTCGAGGTGCGACCGTCTAACGTCGCGGCAATAGACCTATACCTAAAATCCGGGTTTTCACGGATCGGAGAGCGATCGAGCTATTATCCAGCGAAGAATGGTCGCGAAGATGCATTAGTCTTGAGTAAACCGCTTGTGCCTCCGGGTTAAAAGTGAGTCCTTTTGGGTCCTCTATAGGGTTGAATGAGACTCACATAAGCGCTAGCCTACGGCACAAAGGTTCGTTCCAAACTCTGTAACCAAATTTCTGGTATACCCAATGAATATTCGATCGTCGTCTCGACTAGCCATCGTCTACATCACGACCGTACTTACTTTAGGAGCAGGCATAAATTCAGCGCAAGCTTGGAGTGGTATTGCTCTCGACCTAGGTACTGCCGCGGGCGATGCAGATGTTGAACGCTTTGGGGTTGCGCTTACATGGGATTGGGGCGCTCAGTGGCTCACTAATGGTGACTGGTATCTCGGCGGCTACTGGGAACTCGGAGCAAGCTATTGGGACGGGAACGAAGGGCGTACCGGTAACGATGCCCTCGGCGACTTTCATGTCACACCGGTATTTAGATACCAACGAAAACCTAGTTTAGTTTTCTCACCTTTTCTGGAATTCGGTGTTGGCGCGCATGTGCACACGGATGACACGATTGGAAACAAGCGTTTCGACGTACCCTTCGCATTTGGGAGCCACCTTGGGGGTGGCGTTAGATTTGGCTCGCGAGCTCAATACGAATTGATCTATCGCTTCCAGCATTTATCGAATGCTGGCATAGGGGACGACAACCCGGGAATCAATTTTCACGTACTTAATCTTGGTTATCGGTTTTAGTACAAAGTTGCCGAATATCGACTGCCCGCGACTCATTTCGTTTAGGAAGCAACGACAAAGTTACTCAGTGGAATGCGATTTGCTGACGGTAGATTGTTATACCTATATTCGCGGCTCCATTTTCATCTGCACCGTCTGTTAATATTCGCTCATGGACCATCCAACCATAGAAGATTTTGTCGGTAAAACGCCGTTAGTAAGACTTCAGCGCCTTCCGGGCACAACGACGAACAACATTTTAGCCAAACTTGAGGGTAATAATCCGGCAGGCTCGGTGAAGGATAGACCGGCTGTGCGGATGATCCGCGGAGCGGAAGAGCGTGGTGAAATTGCCGTAGGGGATACGCTGATCGAAGCGACTAGTGGCAATACTGGAATCGCCTTAGCGATGGCCGCTGCGATCAAAGGTTATAAAATGATTTTAGTGATGCCAGAGCATATGAGTGCGGAGCGTCGGGCAGTTATGAAGGCGTTCGGCGCGAACATCATTTTAACGTCAGAGGAAGGGTCCATGGAGGAGGCAATAGATACCGCGCGAGCAATGCAGCTGAACGGCGAAGGGATTATTCTAGATCAATTTTCTAACGCAGATAATCCGGAAGCCCACTACATAGGCACTGGACCAGAGATTTGGCGTGATACGCGAGGCACTGTAACCCATTTCGTGAGTTCGATGGGTACTACAGGGACAATCATGGGCACCTCGAAATATTTAAAAGAATGTAATCCGGAAATTAAAATTGTCGGAGTACAACCGAGTGACGGTGCCTCTATCCCGGGCATTCGTCGTTGGCCTCAGGAGTACTTGCCAAAAATTTACGACCGGCGGCGCGTTGATATGATCATTGACGTTACGCAGGAGGACGCGGAGGCCACGACTGTAGCGCTGGGCAAAGAAGAAGGGATCTTCGCTGGCATATCTTCTGGTGGTGCAGTGTCTGCTGCATTACGCCTGAGTGAGACGATCGAAAAGTCGGTGATTGTCGTTATAATCTGTGATCGAGGTGATCGATATTTGTCTACCAACGTTTTTCCAAGCTAGTGCAAAATCGATGTGAGTCAGAACCACGGCATTCTCAATTGAAAGTGCGTTGCAGCGCCGATGTGCTCGGAACACCTATTGCAGGGCCCTTGGTTGTAAGCACCCTCAAGCTTTTCCCTTTGCAGCAAAGAGAGAAAACTAAAAAGTCCCTCGTCGGAGAGAATGCAAATAGAATTCGATCTTGTTGTGTCGCGGTAAAGATCGATGGTAGCTTCTCTAGGTCCTCATCGTGAATGTTTTTGTGTTCGACATCGAGACCGTACCGGATGTCGCGAGCGCGCGGAGATTATGGCAGATAGATGATCTTGCAGATCGCGATGTTGCCAACATCATGTTTAGTAAACGGCAGCAAGAAACTGACGGCCGGTCAGATTTTTTGCGTCACCATCTCCACAAGATAGTCGCCATATCTGCGGTTCTACGTATAGACGATCGATTGTCAGTGTGGTCACTTGGGGAAGTCGATTCTTCTGAGGAGGAATTAATCCGTCGTTTCTACGAAGGAGTAGAGCGCTTTACGCCCATCCTTGTCTCCTGGAATGGGGGTGGCTTCGATTTACCAGTATTACATTACCGAACGCTGCAATATGGCATTAGTGCGTCGCGCTACTGGGATACAGGAGGCGAGGATCCGAGTTTTCGGTACAATAATTACTTAGGCCGTTTTCATTGGCGTCACATTGATTTAATGGACGTTATCTCGGGTTACCAGGGTCGCGCAACAGCTCCTTTAGACGAGATTGCAAGTCTACTCGGCTATCCTGGCAAGATGGGCACGAGTGGAAAAGATGTTTGGCAACATTATTTGGAAGGTAATGTAAGCTCCATTCGCGATTACTGTGAAACAGATGTGCTCAACACCTACCTCGTGTACTTAAGCTTCGAGCGGATGCGTGGTCACCTCTTAGATGCTGAATTTTTATCCGAGTTACAGCGCCTAAAAACGTATCTTACTGACTCTAATCAACCACATTTTTCTCAATTTCTAAGTGCATGGCAGGCGGCTGATGCGTTGAGAAAAAGTGGAGTCGCGTAGACCTATTATTTTGCAGCAGTGGATTTGGTGGGTTCGCAGGACTAAACCAAAGTTGTCGCAAATTAGCGAGCTTAGTGATGAGACGACAAAAGAGACGTACACCGTATGTCATCAACATTGACAATTTGTCACATGAGGGTCGCGGTATCGGACGTCTTAATGGAAAAACAGTCTTTGTAAATGGAGCGTTACCACAAGAGACCGTATTAGCGCGTACGACAAAACGACGCGGTAGTTTCGAAGAGGCAATTGCGCTTGAAATCAAGGTTGCAAATGCTGATCGAATAGAGCCGAGGTGTCCTCATACTGGTGTTTGTGGCGGATGTTCCCTACAGCATTTATCGACCGCAAAACAAATTGAACACAAACAGGCTGTTCTCTTCGAGTTGTTAGCACACCACGCAGGAGTAACCTCGGCGATACGATTACCGGCAGTTCGTGGCCCCCAATGGGGCTATCGCCGTAAAGCACGGCTTGGGGTAAAGGTTGTCCCAAAAAAAGGTGGTGCTTTGGTCGGTTTCAGAGAAAAGGCCGCGCCGTATATTGCCGACATCGAGAGCTGTGTTGTTCTAGATCCAGTAATCGGAGAGCGTCTCTTGGATTTGCGTCAACTGATCGATGGACTGTCGATTTCGGATCGAATTCCACAGATCGAAGTGGCAATCGGCGATTATTCGGCGGCGTTAGTTTTTCGCCACTTGCTGGCGTTTAATGACGACGATATTGTGACACTTGCGCGATTTCAAAAAAGCACCGGGATCGGGGTCTATCTTCAGCCTGGTGCCGAGCATACTGTGCACCGATTAAATGACGCCACAATCCCGCTCAGTTATGAAGTCGATGGTTTACGGTTTGACTTTTTACCGACTGACTTCACACAGGTAAACGGGGCGATCAATCGAACAATGGTAAACGTCGTCCTGGAACAGTTACGACTAAAGGCAACTGATCGAATTTTAGATTTATTTTGTGGTCTCGGGAATTTTTCTTTACCGCTGGCGCAAGAAACCGCGCAGGTTATAGGAATAGAAGGTAGTGAGAGTATGGTTCGTCGGGCACAAAAAAACGCCCTTAGAAACAACATCGGTAATGTAAGGTTTCGCCAAGCGGATTTATCGGACACCAATGCGGTAGCAGATATAGACATGCGTGGCATTACGAAATTGCTTCTTGACCCCCCACGTACAGGCGCTGATGAGATTGTAAAAAGACTTGATCTCGAAGGCTTGGACCGTATCGTATACGTCTCATGCAATCCGGTAACGTTAGCCAGAGATGCGAAGAGTATTCGCTCCAAAAGTGGGCTCAAACTTGTCTGCGCTGGTGTCCTGGATATGTTTCCGCATACATCACATGTCGAATCAATTGCAGTCTTTGAAAAATCGTAAAAGGGTTGCAACCGTTTTCGTTTTGGTTGCCTTAACGGGAGCGTGTGGTCAAGAGACTGAAGGCATAATACGGTTTGGTTTGGCGGCTCCCGCAGTTACGCTCGATCCTCGGTACGCCACTGATGCAACCTCATATCGAATTACGCGGTTGATCTATCAGACGTTGGTCGATTTTGATCAAACACATCGTGTAATTCCTGCGTTGGCAAAATGGGAAGTTATCACTCCCCTACATTATCGATTCCACTTGCGGGATGCGCAACGGTTTCATGACGGGAGCTTACTCACTAGTAATGATGTTGTTGCGACGTACAAATCGGTGCTTGATCCAAAAACGGCATCGCCGCATCGGGGTTCGCTGTCGAACGTCGAATCTATCGGTGCGCACGGACCACTCATTGTTGATTTTCATTTAGCGCAGGCGGATCCGATGTTCCCTGGTTTGCTTGTTATAGGCATTATGCCTGACGGGTTAGTTGATGAATCACACTCTAGTATCAAGCGTCCGATTGGCTCAGGTCCCTTTGCGGTAGAGGGTGCGCTTAAAGAGGCACGATTGCGTCTGCGTCGAGTGAGCGACGGACAACTCGTCGATTTCGTTACAGTTCGAGATGCGACGGTCCGCGCACTAAAAATTCTGCATGGGGAGATTGATTTAACACAAGGATCCATGACGCCTGAATTAGTCGATTGGTTGAGTCAAGATGGAGATATCATGGCAGATCATAGGCCGGGGACAACCTTCACTTACCTTGGGTTTAATCTCAACGACTCAAATGTCAGCGATCTTCGGGTGCGCCAAGCGATCGCACACGCGATCGATAGGCAATCTCTAATAAAATATATGTTCGGTGATCGTGCGCGTCTCGCGCAAGGAATTTTTACGCCGAACCATTGGGCCGGTAATCCACAACTCGAAGCCATCGAATTTAATCCTGGACGAGCACGTGAGTTGCTTACCGCAGCGGGTTTCAGCGACGCCAAACCACTTAGACTAAAGTACAAGACATCTAGTGACCCTTTCCGGCTTCGCATTGCAACGGCGATTCAGGATCAACTCGCTGGAGTTGGGGTCGAGCTGACAATATTAAGTTACGATTGGGGCACGTTTTACGGGGATGTAAAGGCCGGTAGATTCCAAATGTATAGTCTTTCGTGGGTCGGCCTTAAGCAGCCTGATATCTTTCGTTACGCTTTCCATAGTTCATCTGTTCCCCCGCAGGGCGCCAATCGGGGTCGTTACCGAGCCGGATCCGTCGATCAGATGATCGAACTGGCTGACGCGACTAATGATTTGGAGGCACGCGCAAGACTTTACCGGAAAATTCAGAAACAGCTTTTGATCGATCTACCATACATTCCATTATGGTACGAGGACACAACGTTGATCATTCGTGATTCCATCATCGGTTATGAGACTGGACGGGACGGTTATTATGATAGATTGGTCTTGGCACGGAGATTAGGGGTTAATGAATAGTCGTTTTATTGAAATTAGTTTGCAAAGACAAACACTAACCTTGTACGAATGCGACAGTGTAGTTGCGAGTTTTCTAGTTTCTACCGCAGCTAATGGACCTGGAGAGGAGATCAACAGTGAGTGCACACCTCTAGGTCGTCACGAAGTTGATGAAAAAATCGGGGCGGGTTGCATCACGAATACGGTATTCGTTGGCCGTCGCGCGACAGGGGATATCTACGATGCTAATCTGGGTACGATTAATCCGGAGAAAGACTGGATTCTCACCCGGATTCTGTGGTTGCGCGGTCTCGAAAGTGGTCTGAACAAAGGCGGCAGTGTCGATAGTAAGGCGCGTTATATTTATATCCACGGGTCGCCGGATAGCAGCACAATGGGAATTCCCGGATCGCGTGGCTGCATTCGCATGCATAATGACGACATTGTAAAGTTGTTTGAACTCGTAGAGGTGGGGACGCCAGTAAATATCCTCAATTAAGTCGCGTATTCCTTCTTCTGGTTACAGTGGGATTCTACATGTTTTTTTGCCGGATATAGGTATTCGGGATAAGCTTGATGGTAGTCTCTTGACAAATCGTTACTCAAGTTATCATGGGATCATTAGCTGCTCATAGACTCATTACCGCAGCGATCGTGCTTATCGGTGTCTCATCGATTACGTTTTTTCTACTCCACCTAGTTCCGGGCGATCCGATCGAGGTGATGTTGGGTGAATCGGCGAGCATTGCCGATCGCAAGCAGCTTCGCACAGACCTCGGACTTGATGCGCCACTGACACAACAATGGTTGCAGTTTCACAAAGATCTGCTGACACTAGATTTCGGCGAATCGCTATATTCGAAGAGACCGATCGCTGCAACGCTGGTAGAACGAATCCCGTGGACGCTGATCCTCGCTTTGGCGAGTATTAGCATCGCGATTTTGATCGCTTTACCTTTAGGCGTGCTCGCTGCGCTTCATCCAAATACTCTGTGGGATTCTGCCGCGGCGACGGTGTCGCTACTCGGCGTGTCCATTCCAAATTTTCTTCTCGGCCCGTTGCTGATTATTATATTTTCAGTTGGGCTTGGCTGGTTCCCAGTGAGCGGGACAGAACGCATCACTTCAATCGTGTTACCCGCGTTGACGTTAGGAGCCTCGCTGGCGGCAATCCT
This sequence comes from uncultured Enterobacteriaceae bacterium, assembly GCA_964342175.1. Taxonomy (GTDB): domain Bacteria; phylum Pseudomonadota; class Gammaproteobacteria; genus UBA11873. Next base: position 8,049 of record CAYFFH010000018.1, read on the forward strand.
ATCTCGCATGGTTCGAGCGTCATTGCTCGAGGTACTGTCCGAGGAGTATATCGTTTCAGCCCGAGCGCGCGGTCTCGGCGCAGTCCCGGTCGTGATTTACCACGCGATGCCTAACGCCGCGCTTCCAATTTTGACGATTTTGGGTCTACAACTCGGTGCGTTGCTAGGTGGAGCGGTGATAACGGAAATGATCTTCGCCTGGCCCGGAGTTGGACAATTAACGATTGAAGCGATTCAACGCCGCGACTACCCGTTAGTACAGGCCTGTGTGCTGGTGATCAGTTTTGCTTACGTGGTCGTCAACACAATAACCGACCTTATATATGCGCGCGTAGATCCGCGCATCGAGACTGGATAGTGCGGATTGGAACAGTAATAAGCTTTTTGGTGGTCGTCGCATGGCTGGTTATTGCTTTGATATCACCGTTTGTGATTAACGATGTCAATGCGATTAATCTTGAACAATTATTTTCTGGCCCTTCGAAAAATGGTTTTTTGGGTTATGACGACCTCGGTCGGGATATAGGTCTTAGGGTTCTGCAAGGTTCGACTGTGTCGTGTACGGTTGCGATCTTTGTCGTTACTGTGTCCGTTTTGATAGGGACTATGTTCGGGATGTTTATCGGTTGGCACGGTGGCTTGATCGACCTCATCGGTGTGCGAGTAATGGACATTTTTCTTGCATTCCCCGGAATTCTTTTGGCTATTGCTTTGGCCGCTGTCCTGGGGCCTGGGATTGAGAATGTCCTGATTGCTTTGTCGATAGTTAGCTGGGTTGGTTTCGCACGTTTAAGTCGGGCGCAAACATTGACAGTGAAACATCGTGACCATGTAATTGTTGCACAAGCGCTCGGTACTCCAGTCTTTACGATATGTTACCGTCACGTACTTCCTTTGATATTGGCCCCGATTATCGTTGAAGCGACGTTTGCTATCGCCGCCGTGATCATCGCGGAGGCTGGATTGTCATTTCTTGGTCTGGGGGTTCAACCACCGACTCCATCTTGGGGGACAATGATTAAGGAAGGTACGCGCTACCTATTGATTGCCCCGCATATGGCTCTTAGTCCTGGTTTAGCGTTATTTTCTATTGTGATCGCGATTAACGCGCTCGGTGATCGAATGCGAGATAGCTTGCAAATTAGGCGCAGCGCGCTTCAAAATTGAGTCTACATTCTACTCGGAGCGTTTTTGCACCATGGCGCTTGGACCCTTAATGACAGACTTCGTAGGTCTCGAGCTTGATAGTGTCGATCGCGAGATATTATGTCATCCGCTAATTGGCGGTGTTATTTTATTTTCACGTAATTATGCCGACCCTGAGCAGATCCGTGCGGTGACGGATGAATTGCACGCGCTACGATCGCCCAAGCTGCTGGTCGCGGTCGATCACGAAGGTGGTCGGGTTCAACGCTTTCGAAACGGTTTCACAGAACTGCCGGCTGCCGCGATCATCGGAAATATATACGACGACGATCCCTCAGCTGGCCTTGTATTTGCGGAGCAATGCGGTTGGCTAATGGCAGCAGAATTACGCAGTATTGGTGTTGATTTCAGTTTTGCGCCGGTACTCGATCTCGGCAGTCCGGCTAGCCCTATTATTGATGATCGCGCCTTCCACAAAGATCCACACTGTGTCGCGCGGATAGCTCGCGCTTATGTGAAAGGAATGCATAGTGCCGGAATGGCCGCGGTAGGAAAGCATTTCCCTGGGCACGGAACGGTTTTGGCCGACTCGCATCGAGAGTTGCCGGTCGACAATCGAAGCTATTACGATATCGCTAATAGCGATCTCATCACTTTTCGTTTATTAGCCCCAATTATTGAAGGCATGATGCCGGCGCATATCGTTTACCCTGCGGTAGACAATGAACCGGCCGGGTATTCGTCGGTTTGGGTCAGAAGTATTCTACGTGGGGAGTTGGATTTTACGGGAATCATTTTTAGTGATGACCTCAACATGGTGGGCGCTTCGAAAGTCGGGGGTGTAGATGAGCGCGCATTGCTAGCGATCGAAGCTGGTTGCGATGTCATTCTCTTATGTAACGACAGGCCTGGAACAGAGCAGTTACTCTCAAGCTTTAGCTCTCAAGTGGAACCAATCACGCAGGTTAGGTTGATGAGGATGCACGGCAAGGGAAAGGCACGAGATAGGGAGGATTTGTTTGCCGATGAGAGATGGGTAGCGGCTAGTGCTGATATTTCACGTGTCCAGCATACGCGGGTGCTTGATCTCGGTGATGATCTGCCTCGATAGCTTGATTATTAGGCTTGGCGTTGCCGTACTAACCTTTTTCCTGCCGCCCGAGCAATCAGGTGCGCCGCTGGACATGTTGCTAATGTTCGAAGTGTGGCGGCTCTAAATTCCTGTTTTTGGATTGGAAACAGTCGACGAACAGATAGCAGCGCTCGATAACTTAGGCCTTGCTGACGAAGTGGAATAATTGTGGGACGCGGTCTGCCATTACGATGAAATTCAATCAGATATCGAAATGATGATCACGCACTGTCTTGCTCAAAATCTAGATGCGTTAATGCAGATGGCGCTACGCTATCGATCGCCGTTGCAAGATCGATTTTTAGAAGTATTATTATAGGAGCGTAATCGCCGGATAGTTGCGCAGATGGTTTCCCATTTAATAGCTGGTGGAACATTGATAGCAATCGGTACTTTGCATATGACCGGTCCAGGTGGCGCCCTAGATCTTCTAAGTAAACGTAGCTATACACTAGAACTAATCTATTGATATTTTGCCTTCAATGTTGATCCCATTTACAAAAATGCACGGACTAGGGAACGATTTTGTTCTTTTAGATGAGCGAAATTTGTCGTTGGGGCTAAACGCGACCCAAATTGCGCGGATAGCAGACCGCCGATATGGAATCGGGTGCGACCAGATCCTCTCGCTACGACAATCTTCGTTGCCGGGAACGCTTGGTAGTTACCGAATATTCAATGCCGACGGCAGCGTAGCAGAGCATTGCGGCAACGGAGTTCGTTGTGTAGCAAGGTATTTATATGATAACGGAGATGTGCAGGGAGATAGATTTACGTTGGAGGTTCGTGGGATTGCCTATGAATTGATATTGGAAGCTAATGGATCGGTTCGAGTCAATATGGGAACTCCTTTATTTTCGCCGTCCGATATCCCGATTTCAGCGGATAGGGTACGAGAGAGATATGAATTATACGTTTGTGGAGAAACCCACGAAATCGGTTGTGTTTCCATCGGTAACCCGCACGCAACCATGGTGGTGGACGACGTCGCCGCCGTCGATGTAGTGACAATCGGATCAACGTTACAAAATCATCGATTTTTCCCGCAAAAGGTTAACGTCGGCTTTATGCAATTTATCGACCCTGGTCGAATAAAGCTGCGCGTGTTCGAGCGCGGTGTTGGAGAGACCTTAGCCTGTGGCACGGGTGCATGTGCGGCTGTCGCGATCGGGATGTTATGGGGGCAGCTCGATCATTCCGTCAATGTCGATTTGCCCGGGGGCACCTTACATATTGAGTGGACTGGAAAAACAATAGCTCCGCTTTGGATGACCGGTCCGGCCGAATCCGTATTCACAGGTACAATAGAACTATGAAGCTGCAAAATGATGGGGAAGCAGGTGTTCAGCAACCGAGCACGAGTGCAGATATGGTCGCTGAATATCTGCGGATGCACCCGGATTTTTTCGAAGACTTTCCAGAAGTGTTGCGAGATATCGAGATAACACACCGTTCTGGCGACGCAGTTTCGCTGCTTGAACGACAAGTATCAGCCCTGCGCGACGACAACACACGAATGAAAGTCCGGTTCGAACAACTCGTTGCTTTAGCGAAGTCCAATGACAATTTAATCAAACGTATCCACGAGCTTGCCCTTGCGTTGATGGAAGGGGAGAGCCCGGAGGAGATATTTGCGATCCTAGCCGGTCGCCTTGCCCGCGAGTTTGACGCGGATCACGTGCGCACGGTTATCCTTTCTAACCCCGTGTTGACCGATTCGAAATCGTTACCCGAATTTGTCGGGGCTGAGTGGTCTGGTAGGTTACTATTTACAGATGTGCTGAGTACAAAGGCTCCGAAATGTGGCGGATTGACTCAAGCCCAAATTCTCTCGCTATTCCCAAGTGATGTCGAGCCGATCGGATCAGCGGTAATTCTGCCACTGTCAGGCAAGAGCTGGGATGGGTTGCTAATTATTCTTAGTACAGATGACGCGAGGTTCCATCATGGCATGGGGACTGACTTTCTGGCATACCTGGGAGACATTGTCTCCCTTATCGTTGACCCATGGGTTGTATGAGTAAAACCGGGGATGATTGACGCAGTTCGGCAGGTTTTACTCAAGGACGTGGACGAATTTCTCGTCACCTTGACCGGATATTCCAAAAACACACAAGTTGCCTATCGCCGCGATTTGAATCAGTTACTGGATTACTTGAGCGAAAATGATCTATCGCAATGGCAATCCATTGACACGCAGGTAGTACGAAGCTTTATAGCATTTCAACACCGTAACGGTAAAAGTAGTCCAAGCCTGGCCAGATTACTGTCTTCAATGCGTTCATTTTTCGCTTACTTAGTTGATCGCCGACGAATAGAGGGGAACCCTGCAAAAAACGTGCAAGCGCCAAAACAATCACGTCATTTGCCAAAGGCGCTGGACGTTGACCAGACTGGAAAACTGCTAGCGGCGAAGGTTGAAAGTTTTCTGGCTGTTCGTGACCTTGCGATGTGGGAACTAATGTACTCAAGTGGGTTGCGAGTCTCCGAGATAGTGGGTCTCAATTTAGGGGATATAGATATAGACGATGGCCAGGTCCGGGTAGTGGGGAAGGGTAATAAAGAGCGCATTGTGCCGGTAGGCCGAGTCGCTCGAGACGCGGTAAATCAGTGGAAGAGAGCTCGGCAACCATGCTCGAAAGATGACGTATCGGCACTTTTCATCAGTCGCCGTGGAACGCGTTTAACGACTCGTTCAGTACAAAAGCGTTTGCGTAGCTGGGCGCTTCGGCAAGGTATTGAAATGCGCGTTCACCCACATATGCTACGACATTCGTTTGCTACACATATGTTAGAGTCGTCTGGAGATTTGCGGGCCGTCCAGGAGTTGTTAGGCCACTCTAATATCAGTACGACCCAAATATATACCCACCTAGATTTTCAACATTTAGCAAAGGTTTACGATGCGGCACACCCGCGCGCCCGGCGAAAGCCACGTGAGACATAGCGTCGCTATGGAACCCTCAGAGTTGGATACGGTACTAGATTCACGGCATATGCTGTCATCAAGGTTGAGTATTGTGGTGGCAGCTAAACCCCAGTACCTATATAGAATTCGTGTACAATCCGCTGTTCATTTGTAGACAACCCATTATTGATGGAACGCATACGCTCTACGACTATCTTGTCGGTAAGACGCCCCGGGCAGGTTGTAATTGGAGGTGACGGGCAGGTTACGCTTGGTGATACGGTGCTGAAAGGAAATGCACGAAAGGTGCGGCGCCTTTACGACGATAAAGTACTCGCGGGCTTTGCTGGCGGTACAGCTGACGCGTTTACTTTGTTCGAGCGGTTTGAAGCGAAGTTAGATAAACACCAAGGTAATCTGTTACGTTCCGCCGTTGAACTCGCGAAAGATTGGCGTGCCGATCGGATACTCCGGCGTTTGGAGGCATTATTGGCAGTGGCGGATACTAAAAATTCGCTCATTATCTCTGGAACAGGTGATGTAATCGAACCGGAGGACGCTGTCATGGCGATTGGATCGGGAGGTGCTTACGCAACGGCAGCTGCCCGCGCGATGCTGGAAAATACTGACCTGGATTCAGAGACGATTGTTCGCAAAGGCCTGCAGATAGCGGCGGATATTTGTGTGTACACAAATACTAATATTGATGTTGAAATACTTGTAAGCGACGTGCAGTGATCCAAAAGCTATGACACCGTTGACCCCGCAAGAGATCGTAGAGCAGCTTGACCACCATATCGTGGGTCAAAGTGAAGCCAAACGAGCCGTGGCAATTGCACTGCGAAACCGATGGCGCCGATCTCAGGTCGAACCTGTTTTGCGCAATGAAATTACGCCGAAGAATATTTTGATGATAGGTCCCACCGGAGTAGGTAAGACGGAAATCGCACGGCGGCTCGCAAAATTGTCGGGTGCCCCTTTCATTAAGGTTGAGGCAACAAAGTTTACCGAAGTTGGCTATGTTGGAAGGGATGTGGAATCTATCGTGCGTGATCTTGTCGATGTTGCGGTTAATTCCGAGCGTGATAGTGCAATGGATAGCGTGCGGAAGCATGCGGAAGATGCCGCGGAAGAGAGGATCTTGGACGCATTGTTGCCGGGCCCACGGACGGTTGGTGAGCCTGTCGACAATCAAGAATCGACAACACGTCAGCGTTTTCGAAAAATGCTGCGCGAAGGTGAGCTTGACGAAAAAGAAATAGAAATCGAGCTTGAAGCAGCGAATATTGGTGTGGAGATCATGGCACCGCCGGGTATGGAAGAGATGACGAATCAGCTCCAGGGTATGTTCCAAAATCTCGGTCAGGGTCGAAAAAGAAATCGAAGGATATCCGTTGGGCACGCCTTACGGTTGCTAATGGAAGAAGAGGCGGGGAAACTGATCAATGAGGATGACATTCGAGCGACGGCACTCGAAAGTGTTGAACAAAATGGTATCGTTTTCCTTGATGAACTCGATAAAGTTGCACAACGCACGGGTGGAAGCGGCCCCGACATATCGCGTGAAGGCGTACAACGTGACTTGCTGCCTTTAGTTGAGGGTTGCACGGTTAGCACGAAACACGGCATGCTAAAAACCGACCATATCCTTTTTATCGCTTCCGGCGCATTCCATCTTTCGAAACCGTCCGACTTGATACCGGAACTGCAAGGCCGTTTACCCAATCGAGTTGAACTCGGACCCTTAGGTGTCGACCATTTTGTCCGTATATTGACAGAACCGGACGCATCTTTAACAGAGCAATATCAAGCGCTGCTTGCGACGGAGGGTGTTGATATCGAGTTTAACGAGGGTGGCATAGCGCGTGTTGCGGAGATTGCGTATCACGTGAACGAACAGACAGAAAATATAGGGGCGAGGCGCTTGCATACGGTGATGGAGCGCTTGCTTGAGGCACTATCGTTCACGTCGCCTAGTATCTCTGGACAGACGGTAATCATAGACGCGAACTATGTTGATCAACACCTAGGAGAGTTTTTAAAGAACGAAGATCTCGCGCGTTATATACTGTAAATATTCCTTAAATGGCGACACGTACCCCCACCAATATAGTTTTACACCAACAGTCTCGCGTTTTAGAGATTGTTTTTGATGATAACTCGATCTTCAAATTACCGTGTGAGTTTCTCCGGGTGTACTCACCATCTGCCGAGGTTCGTGGCCATGCGCCCGGCCAAGGGACGCTTCCGCTGGGAAAGAGCGAAGTTAGTATAGATAGTGTTGAGCCGGTTGGGAATTATGCGGTCAAGCTTGAGTTCGATGACGGTCATAATACTGGGCTTTACTCTTGGAATTATCTCTACGAACTTGGTTGTAATCAGGAGCGTTTGTGGCGCGAGTACCTCGAGAAGGTTAAGCAACTCGGCAATGGATGAGAGAAACACTACCAATAAAAAATTAGTCGACTTTGGTTTTGAGGCTATGAGTGAAGCCGAGAAGACGCAGCGCGTAAAGGAAGTATTTGATTCTGTAGCCGATAACTACGATGTGATGAATGATTTAATGTCGTTTGGATTACATCGGCTGTGGAAGCGTTTCGCGGTAATGGCGGCGCATGTTCGTCCAGATGATCAAGTTCTCGATTTGGCTGGAGGTAGTGGAGACCTTAGTCGGTTATTTGCTAGGCGAATCGGGGAGGAGGGCTTAGTAGTGATTTCTGATATTAACGGAGAGATGTTACGACGCGGTAGAGATCGCTTAATTGATAGCGGCTGCAGCGATAATGTAGTTGCCGTGCAAGCTAACGCTGAATGCCTCCCGTTTGAATCGGGTAGATTTGACATCGTTAGCATCGCATTCGGATTGCGCAACGTAACGAATAAACTCGATGCAATTAGCGAAATGTATCGTATGTTGCGCCCTGGGGGTAGGGTATTAATACTAGAGTTCTCTAAGTTAAAAATCGCAGCATTACAAAGCATCTATGACGCCTTTTCATTTCGAATCCTACCTCGATTGGGAGAATGGGTAGCGAAGGATGGTGACAGCTATCGGTATTTGGCGGAATCAATTCGTGTCCACCCAAATCAAGAAACATTGTCGTCGATGATGCAGTCTGCCGGGTTTGAACGCGTCCGATATAGGAATTTGGCGGGAGGCATAGTTGCGCTACACGATGGGATGAGGTTTTAGATAATGCCGCATCGGGGCAGTTCACGACCAGATAAACCCAACATTGGTCCAAGCAATCTATTGTTGGACCGGCTTACTCGTATACTAAACCGTACGATAGAACTAGACGATAGGACTCGATATCGGATAGCTGAACTTGGAAATTGCTCGATCGCATTCAAACTAAGAAATACCGATGCACGCGTTTTAGTAACTATTTTTGACGATAATCTGTGGCTCTCAAGCGATACGGTCGCTAAACCTGATGTACAAATTGAAGCAGGGTTAGCTGATTTCATTGCGATGGCTAGAACGCAGCGCAGTGGAAAGGCATTGGCAACAGGTAAGGTTGAGATTCAGGGCGACCTAGCTACTGCGCAATTGATCCAAACGCTTATTGCTGAAGCGACTTTTGACTGGGAGGAATTGATATCGACCAGAACCGGAGACGTGCTTGCACGTCAAATCGGGCGAGGCGTGCGAAGAGGTGCACGTTGGATGCGAGCAACAGGAAAAATTTTAGAGTGCGACATCAAGGAATATTTGCACTATGAGACGCGTCTGCTACCTACCGATCGTGAGATTAAGCACTTTATTCAAGAAGGTGCGTCAGTAGTTGCGGGGACGGAGCGATTGCAAGCAAGAATTACAAGGCTTCAGCGAAGACGGGAACAAACTTGATAACCCCGGGTCAGTTTTTTCGTGTGTTGGCGATCCAGCGCGTACTCATTAGACATGGTCTGGATGAATTGCTATTTACGACACCGATTCTGCGTTCATTGAGATTCCTACTGTATCTGCTTCCGTGGAATTGGTTTCGGAGCGAGCACGGGCCGAGAGCAATCCGTATTCGGATGGTACTGGAGCAACTCGGTCCTATTTTTATAAAGTTTGGCCAAATACTATCTACCCGCCGAGATTTTTTACCGGACGACATTGCGGAAGAGTTGTCGCAACTGCAGGACAATGTCCCACCATTTCCGGGTAACCAAGCGCGCGCGATCGTAGAAAAGGCCTACGGGTGTACCGTTTCTGAGGTGTTTGATAATTTCGACGAGAACCCACTAGCTTCTGCTTCTATTGCGCAAGTCCATACGGCCTCGTTGAAAGATGGCCGTCAAGTAATCGTCAAAGTGGTGCGGCCGAATATAAAACTTACGATCGGGCGCGATATTGGATTGATGAGGATACTTGCAAATACCGCCGAACGCTATTCCTCACAAGGTAGAGAACTCAATTTATTGGGGGTTGTCGACGAGTTTGAGAAAACGATTATCGATGAGCTTGATATGATGCGCGAAGCCGCAAATGCATCTCAGCTTCGGCGTAATTTTAGCGGTTCCATGCAGATGTACGTTCCGGAAGTAGTTTGGTCACTAACTCGTCAGAACGTGATGGTGATGGAACGAGTTTCAGGGATTGAGATCGACAAAATCGATGAGCTTCGAAAGACCGGCGTCGATCTTCATCAATTGGCTGAGACCGGAGTGGATGTGTTTTTTACCCAGGTCTTTCGTGATCATTTTTTTCATGCCGATATTCACCCAGGAAATATATTTATTAAGCCTGGGGAAAATGGTGCCCCAGCGATGTATATACCTGTTGATTTTGGGATTATGGGCTCCCTGAGCGAATTTGATCAGAGGTACCTAGCAGAAAATTTCTCTGCATTTCTGGACAGAAACTATCGTCGAGTGGCCGAATTGCATGTGGAGTCAGGCTGGGTTCCGAAGGATACTCGCGTCGATGAATTTGAATTTGCGATTCGTACTGTGTGTGAACCTATATTCGACAGACCGGTTAAAGATATCTCTGTCGGTGCACTCTTGCTTCGCCTATTCCAAACGGCGCGGCGATTCCACATGAAAATCTTGCCGCAGTTACTCCTGCTGCAAAAGACGATTGTCAACATAGAGGGGATTGGTCGCCAGCTAGATCCCGATTTAGACTTGTGGCGTGCTGCCCGTCCTTCGTTAGAAGCGTGGATGCGTGATCGTGTTGGCCTTCGATCGGTACTGCGTAGCACGCGACAGAACGTTCCATTGTGGATCGACCGTCTACCGGAGTTGCCGGGCCTTACGTTTGAAATTCTTGATCAAATTCGCAGTGGTCGAATTCAAGTCGTCAGTGACGATCCACAGCTAAGACAAATCCGACGCG
>CAYFFH010000019.1:0-18046 GCA_964342175.1 uncultured Enterobacteriaceae bacterium
ACTCGTCGAGTTCCATCCGGTTTTGTTTGCAAGGCGCCGATCAGCGTCTTGATTGACCCATAGATACTGTGAACCAACGGTATGCGTGCAATAATTTGATCAAGGACCAAAAGAATCTTGCGGCCAATGACTAGTGTCACCAACCAACCGAGAACGCACAAACATAGAAGGATCATAATTGTAGCAAGCATTGGCTTGAACCAAGATAAATCAAACAGATTGACGATCGCGGGCGCATAAGGTGCAATGATAGAAAGAATTTCATCGATTAAGGGTGCACCAAGATCAGACAATTGTTCACCAACGAATTGAAGAGCAGTCCAAGTGATCCATATAGGAATAACTGTAATCAAGCCTGTGATAAGGTACCGTTGAAAGCGCGATCCGACCCGATGTAATAAGCGACTTCGCATTGATCTACTCCTATTTTACCTGGGAACAATAGTAGCGCCTCGACCCGCGATCTGTCGCTCGAATTGTCACTTTGACTTAACGGCTTTCGCGAGTTAGAAAATTTTTCTAACTTTGCTACAACACGCATTTAAACGAGTTTATTTAAGTGGAAACAACATTTCAGGGCAAGCTACACAAGGAAACGAGTGCTCACGGACGGGACGTTCGATAAGAGATGCTGAAAAGTATGGAGAAGTTTTCCAAATTTATTAAATTTGGCTCGATCGTACTTGCTGTCCTGCTGGGAAGCTGGCTAACGCTTATAGCCTCCGCGACCGATGCAACAGATTTCGGGCACGAGGCTATAAAGCGCGGCCATTACGGTGCGGCGGCGGCGCAGTTTATGATGCGAGCAGAACGTAACGACTCAGTCGCACAGAACAACTTGGGGGCGCTCTATCTTAAGGGTCGCGGCGTTCCGAAAAATTACGAATTAGCGCGATCATGGTTTGAAAAAGCCGCAAATAACGAACTCGCCGAGGCAATGTTTAACCTTGGGACGATATACCTTCGTGGGTATGGAGTTGACCGTAATGAAGAGCAAGCAACGCTTTGGTTCGAACGTAGCGCCAAGGCTGGAGATCGCGAGGGTCAATTTTTTCTCGGATTACATAAATACTACGGGCGAGGTACGGAGCGCGATGCTGACGACGCTTTCGAATGGTTTCGCCTCGCAGCCGAACAAAATCTAGGATCCGCCCAATTTAACCTCGCGATGATGTACCTGCGCGGAGAGTCAGTAGAGAAGGACGAGGACTCTGCCATTTCGTTACTCGAGAAAGCTGCTGCGCAAGGCCATGAATCGGCGGAATTAACCCTTGGACGACTGCATCTCTCGCACGCAGATGACCCCCTGCGCCTTGCTTTAGCGGTTGCTTTATTTCAACGTCTAGCAGAAGACGGTAGTGCGGATGCGCAAGTAACGCTAGGATTGCTTTACACCTTTGGACAGGGAGTCGAACAGGACTACGAAGAAGGTCGATTTTGGTTAACGCTGGCATCTAATCAGAGATCTGGCGCAGCACAGTTAAACCTTGGAAACATTTATATAGAAGGTATAGGAGTCCAGAAGGACCGTATACGCGCCTACGCTTGGTATATAGTAAGTGCTGATAACGGCGATCCCGCAGGCACGCGGAACCGCGATCAGCTTGCGGATGAGCTTAATGACAGCGAACTTGAACAGGGACGTAGCCTCGCAATTGAACTCAAAGAGCCGATGCCTGTATCAAAACCCAGAACAGAATTATGATCATGGACATGCAAAAGATATGTTCATGCGAATATATTAAGTAATTTGAACCCGAAAACGTCGGGCCACGTGGCTAGTACAACCGCCCCGATAGGCGTTCCAAGTTCTACTAAGTTTATGAAAAATAAAAATATGTGTGCGGCGGAACTAACCGAGTACGGAATAGACACAGTTATTCTTGACATGGACGGTACTTTACTCGACCTACATTTTGATCAAGAGGTATGGAATCGCCAGCTACCGAAACGATTCGCAATTGCCACGGACCGTACCATTGAATCGGCAAAGATCGAGGTGGCCAAGCGAATGGGTAGTTCGAATCGTACGCTTGAATGGTATAGCCTTGGCCACTGGCACGAAGTTCTGGGTATCGACCTCGCAGCATTAGAGGTGGAATTTTCTCACCTTGTCCGACCACGACCAGGCGCAGTGGCATTTTTGGAAATGCTAGCGGAAAGTGAACTACGCGTGATCCTTGCTACAAACGCAGAGTCTAGTAGCATGCGTCGTAAGTTCGATATTACTGGAATTAATCGCTACTTCGATGCAATCGGATGTTCACATGACTACGGAATATGTAAGGAGGATCCAGCGTTCTGGCCCATGTTCACCGACAAGCTGAATATAGACCCATCTACGACACTGCTCATTGACGATGACCATAGCGTTTTGCGAACCGCGATCGCATTCGGTATCGCATACGTATACGGTGTGCGTCGCCCAAGTTCCCAGGGACCAGAACTTGCAAGCACCGATTTTCACTGCCTCGGAGAATTCGATAGTTTACATCAAGCAGTAAAGGAGACCATAAAAAAGCGGGCTAAACTCTCGAGAAAATAAAATCGTAAACGTGCGATTCTGCAACTCTCGCTTTGCGTTCGAATTTTGTAACTGGTCTAAAGTTTACCCTTGGCGAACTATTCCAAGGTCCACCTAGGTTGGCCCATTTCGCCGAATCTTCGATCGTTTCCTTGATCGATTGCGCGTAGTTTTCACTGTCGGTCGCAATAAACAACCGACCATGTCGATGTACTCTTGGCGCAAGCACATCAAAAAATTTTTGTTGCAATAACCGGCGCTTATTGTGCCGCTTTTTCGGCCATGGATCTGGGAAAAATATCAATACTTGATCGAACACTTCACCCGTAATCCGAGCGAGCACCTCAATGATATCTTCGTTGCATACCCGAATATTGGTTAGTTTTTGGGCTTCTATCAAATTGAGAAGACGACCGAGACCCGGGCGATACACTTCAACTGCGACAAAATTCTCGTCAGAATGAAGCTTAGCCAAGTCGACGATACATTCCCCGTCGCCAGATCCAATTTCCAACGTGCAAGGCGCGCGACGTCCAAACGCTGATCCTAAGTCTACGGCATCTGCGCAGGCCGGTAAGGCATAATTATCCAAGTTGCGATCCAATGCGAGTCGTTGTGCCCTTGTAATACGGCTGTCACGACGCACAAAACTTCTTATCGTTCCATTTTCGGTCATTGGGAATTGGGTGTTTTTTGAGTCGACGTATCTAATATACGTGATTTAACAATCTTATTGCGACAAGGCGCATACAACTCGACTATTAACCTCTCATACCCCCAGGTACACTAGTGGAAGTGTCAGTCTGCGGGTGTAGTTCAATGGTAGAACATCAGCTTCCCAAGCTGAATACGTGGGTTCGATTCCCATCACCCGCTCCACCGATAGCTTCACAAAATCGGAATGATATTAGTCTCTTGGATTGTCTCAAAAATACAGTATTTAAATTTAGAAATGGGACAAAGAAATAACATAACAAGATCGATGCATCTGTATTGACCGCCGACATGGATTTAAATTTTGTCACGACTGGGCCAAAGACTTTCCGTGCCACTATTTTGTCCGGTTTGGCAGTCGATTACTAAACCTGCTAAAAAATACGGTAAATCTAACAAATCGTACTCGGCACTAGTAATTCATCTAGCGATCCATTCGCATTTTCTCGACAGATAATGAATCTAAATTTTAAGAATTCCGCTTATTGAAGTCTGGAGCGATCGATATCGGTAACTTGGTCCTAAACCTATAACTCAGACTCGAAGATCTGCGTGCATCACTTATTCCGTCGCGTCCCCGATTTTTAAAAGAATAAAATTATTACCAGACTCAATAAGCTTAGTGCGCATCTCTTGGATATCAACGATTTTAGAGTAGGGACCAATATGAACTCGGTACCACACATCCTGGCCATTTATCACCACGCGGTGGATTTTTGCTTGAATACCGCGAAGCGCTAGTTTCGCTTTCGCCCTATCGGCGTCGGCGTGTTGCTTAAATGAACCAACTTGCAAAACGTAGGTTCCTTGAACGAAATCGCTATCGCTATTGCGGCTAGGCCTTAAAATTTCCCAATCCGGAACTTTGACTTCCATCTCCGGAAGGATCTTGTAGAAATCAAATTCTCGTGTCGGTAGCCTCGGATCGGTCCGCTCCCCGAAGTTGGGACCTACTGACATGCCTCTGCTATCTACTTTAGGCGGAAATTTACTATCAATTAGTCTCTCCGGCGATGGCAACTCATCGCGATAAAAATACACACCAATAGCAAAAACGAGCCCAATGCCCAAGCCACTTATAAACGACAACCAACTACCTTGCGGCCGCAATTTAGCTTTTTTTTTCGATCCGGAATTTTTATAGTCACGCGCCATTACATCGCTTCTGGGGCGGACACGCCGATTAGGTTTAGACCGTTAGCGAGCACCTGTTTTACGGCAAGCACCAATGCTAACCGGGCGTTCCGTTGTGCTTCGTGATCGGAAATTATCCGCAAATTCTTAATGTTATAGTAGCTATGAAAATCTGCTGCAAGCTCCCTTAAAAAGGTTGTAATTAAGTGTGGCTCACGGTTTCGCGCTGCAGATTCGATAATTTCAGGGTAGCGCGATAGCAACACCGCTAGCTTCCTCTCCTTAGTCAAAGTGAGTTCTTCTATCGAAGTTAGTCCAATAGCAGTATCGGCAACAAATCCTTTTCCTGTTAACTGACTCATAACGCTGCAAATCCGGGCGTGTGCATATTGTATGTAGTACACAGGATTGTCATTGCTTTGTGACTTGGCCAAATCTAAATCGAAATCGAGGTGTTGATCAGACCGTCTGGTAATGTAGAAAAAACGCGCCGCATCTTGACCAACATCGCTCACCAGTGAAGCCAAGGTCACAAACTCACCCGACCTGGTTGACATTGGCACCTTCTCTCCGTCACGAAACAAAACCGCAAATTGGACTAGCAATATTTCCAACCGGTTAGGATCGAGATTCATTGCCTCTATAGCCGCTTTTACCCGCGGGACATATCCGTGATGATCAGCACCCCATATATTGATCAAATGGTCAAAGCCGCGGCGATACTTATCCGCGTGGTATGCGATATCAGACGCAAAATACGTTGTTAAACCGTTATCACGGACTACCACTCGATCTTTCTCGTCTCCGAAGGCTTTGCTATTAAACCATTTCGCCTCATCTTTTTTATAAATATGACCATCGGCAGAAAGAGTTGCGATAGACTCTTTTATACGATCATCTTCTGCTAACGAACTCTCGGTAAACCAATTATCAAACTCGACTCCGAACTCCTCCAAGTCATGACTTATCACGGCAAGCATCGCGTCACGCGCGAATCGATGAATAGAAGCGTAACGAGAGAGGCCCAAGGCGGATTTCACACTCAAGATCAGCGCGTCAAGCACAGTTTCTGGATCCGCGTCCGATACATGGTTCGGCATCAGATCTGTGATGGAGCAACGATACTGCTCACCAGCATCAATGTGTAGTTGCTTCGCCATCTCAAGAATGTAATCACCTTGGTACGCGTTGGCCGGAAACAGAATCTCTACTCCGAACGTCTCGAGATAACGCAATAGAACGCTTATAGCCAAAATATCCATTTGTCGACCGGCATCATTAACGTAGTACTCACGGCTTACAACATACCCTGCGGCGACAAATATATTGGCCAATGCCGCACCGTAGGCTGCTCCGCGGCCGTGTCCGACGTGCAGTGGCCCCGTCGGATTAGCCGACACGTACTCAATTTGGATATGCCTACCATTTCCCATACGCGAGCAGCCGTAACTCGTCCCAGCGTCAAGCACTTCGGCGATGGCGCCCATAAATGCACCCGTCGCAATATAGAGATTAATGAATCCTGGTCCGGCTATCTCGGCGCGTTCAAGTGATGCGTCAGATTTAAGCGCGGTTAAAATTTCCCCCGCCAGACTTCTTGGCTCAACCTTTAAAACCGGCGCTAACGTCATCGCTATGTTGGTGCTGAAGTCGCCATGGTCAGGGTTGCGTGGTGAATCTAGTTGGATTTCGGGAAGATCCACCGCCACATGTCCAGCATTTGCTAGCACCGTCTTTACGGCACGTTCCAAAATTTCCTGTAGTTGAAATTTCAAAAATACATACCCAAACAGCTGGAATCTTTTACTAAAAATACTTTTATTGATACGGTCAGTTCCAACAAACGTAAGTAATCGGCGCGCAAAGTAAGGCGTTCACAATACCGCCGATCGGATGAAGAATTGCGAGAATACAAAGATGAACCCATTGTTACAGCTAGCGAACAACAGTAAGTCCAAGCGTCTCCCACGCTTGTATTCCACCCCGATACCACTTTATCCGGTCCGCAGGGTAACCAAAATCCAACAATGTCTTAACCGTAGTAGGTGACTGCCCACACCACATACCATTACAAAAAAGAACAAGTGTTCTTGCTTTACTGAAATTCCACAAACCCTCTTGTTCGATCGCTCCAAAGGTCGTTTCGAGTAGGTCTGCAATCTCAAACGGGTCAGCACCGGCCGCCGGACTCAGCCTCGAATAGGGAATATTGATCGAGCCAGGGATAGTGCCTTCCTTCAACCATTCAGGTGTACGTGAATCAATTACGATAACCGTGTCATCGCCGTCTGTGATTCTCTTTAGATAATCGAGCATTTCTAGTTCACCGATAGTCTCTACTCCTGCGGCTAGAGTAATCGGCTGAACACAATATGGTGGACAATCTCGAGATGTCCTGGCGTAGACCGGATTAATTTTACTGGTTGATTCTTGCGAACGCGAGATCGCGACTACGGAATTGCCATGACGGACAACGACTTTTCCAAGACTCGGAGTGATTTTTACTTTTAGCATATTTTCCTCGGCGTGGCCGGACAGTGTCCAGCACGATGCCAAAAATACTATTAATAGTCTGATCATCGTCCGCTCCTTGCTTCCGGCATTTCAAAAATCCCGAGTTAATTTTCGTTCTAGTTCCAATTTACGCTCACCGTCTAGATTGTATCGTGCGGATCAATATCGATTGCCCATCGCACTTTGCGACGCATGGGGATATCACTACTGGTTTCGACGAACGATTTTACGGTCGCTGCCAGCACCATTCGACTTTGCGCCGTAATCGCCATTTGTGCCCGATATCGTCCTGCTTTTTTTTCCATTGCTGCTGGTATTGGTCCCAAAATTTCTGATCCCTGAATGCCCTGTGTGCGTACTTTCTCGATTAATACAGTGAGAAATTTTAGTGGTAGCTCCGGATTTGGAGCCTCGGCACGAATTATGGCCATTGACACATACGGCGGCAACGAAGCTGCGCGGCGCTCTTTGAGCGCGTCTTTGGCAAACCGATGGTAACCATCTGCAAGCAAGGTTTGCAACAAGGGATGATGCGGCTGATGAGTTTGAATCAGTACCTCTCCTGGAATGTCGGCGCGGCCAGCGCGGCCAGCGACCTGGATAATCAATTGTGCTAGTTTTTCTTCCGCTCGAAAATCACTACTGAACAACTGACTATCTGCATCGACGATTCCGACTAAACTAACACGTGAAAAATCATGCCCCTTAGCAAGCATCTGTGTTCCTATTAGGATATCGATAGAACCCTCCCGAATTGCCGAGAAAGTTTCTTCCATCGTACCTGTTTTTCGCATCGAGTCGCGATCAATTCTAACTACAATTTTCCCTGGAAATATTTTATTTAACGCCTCTTCGACTTGCTCGGTACCGAGTCCTATTGGAGACAAATCCGGCACTGCACAGCATTGGGAGATTTGCTGTAGGCGTTTTTGGCTATCACATTGATGGCAAATTAGGATTTCATCACTTTTATGCCAGACAAGTTTCGCGTCACACCTCTCACAAGTCACTATGTATCCGCATTGATGGCATAGGATCACCGGCGCAAAGCCTCTTCGGTTTAAAAACAATAATGCCTGTTCGCCTCGGTCCAGACATTTACCGATCGATAAGCAAAGACGATCAGATAGGCCGCCGGTCATTTGTAAACCACGTATGTCAATACAAGCTATAGAAGGTAACCTGGCTACCCCAGTGCGTTCCGGTAGTGAGAGGTAAACGTATTTATTCTTCTCTACGTTGAGATACGCCTCTAGAGAAGGTGTTGCCGTTCCCAACACAATAGGAACGCAAAGCTGCTGAGCTCGCTTTATCGCAATATCCCGTGCGTTGTAGCGAAACCCCTCTTGTTGCTTAAACGAAGAATCGTGTTCTTCATCGACGACAATAAGTCCAATATGTTGTAACGGTGCCCATACGGCTGAACGCGTGCCAATCAAAACCTTTATTTCCCCGTCCCGACATTGTTGCCAAATTTGCACTCGACCCTTATCGCTCAGCCCTGAATGCAACACAGCAACCGTCATGCCGAATCGCTGTTTTAGTCGCGCGACCAGCACATGGGTTAAAATAATTTCTGGCACTAACATTAGGATGGTCTGGTTTAATTTTAACGTATCTGTAATTGCTGCCATATAAACTTCGGTCTTACCGCTTCCAGTCACTCCATGCAACAGGTAAGTACGAAATGATCCGAGTCCAGAGATAATACTTGCGACCGCGTCTTCTTGGGTATTATTGAGATCTATTTCCTTAGTCGGTGGAACCCACGTCTTCGTCTGATAAATGCGACGATGAACCAAACTTTTTTTTTCAAGTTCGCTTAACGCTCGTCGCCAATCAAAAGTTAAGGTTTGAAAATCTTCGATCAGCATAGGGCCACGCTCGAGGAGGCGAAGCAACGATGCTTGACGTGGGGCCTTACTAGTAAGAGATCTGCTCTGACTAGCCTGGGTCGCGACCCACTCATATATTTGACGTCGCTCCGGCGCGCGTATACGGCGCAGCTTTCCGGGTAACATTGCAGCCAGTACTTCGCCGATAGGGTGATGATAATATTCAGATGACCAAAACCCTAATTGCATCAATTCTTTATTAATGATCGGCTTCTCATCGATCAGTTCGACGATCGATTTTAAACGGCGACCTGCTTCAGGGTGCACCCCAACTCTCAGAGCAATACCGTTACGAATACCGCGACCGAAAGGAACACGCACGAGGCTTCCTGGTGCAACTTCTTCGTTTGGTCGTTCCGGATTCGAAAGGTAGTGGAATGTCTGTCGCAGAGGAACGAATACAGCCACCTCGATCGCCGAGCTTCGTCGCGACATTAAAAACCACCATAATTGATGAGGGAATCGTCCGTCTCTGCTTTAGCTGCCGTTTCGCGAATTAGCTTATCCACGCCATCGATATTAGCTCGCCTAAATGGACGCCCATTCAAAGAGCTCAATGGCGGATGTGAATTATACACTTCGGATAGAACGACTAAATTGAACTCGAATTCATTAACGACCACGATGTAGGTAGGAAACTCTTCTCGTCGCGATCGCGACACTTCTAGAACTGTATGGCTTATAGAATAATTAATCTTGGTCTCGTGCAAAAAACGTGTAAGGCTTTCTGTCTCATCCGTATATAAATGAAGCGTTACAGGGGAATGTTCACACGCGCTACCGTACAATACCGGGCCAACAAGACAAGGCCGAAACTGCGCAAGCACAACCATCGCTGCACGCGCTTCCTGCCGCATCGCTGCGATCCGCTGTACCCAACGTTCACCTTCAAAATGCTGCAAGTAGAGTAATAGTGCACTATGCACTTCTATGTTTTGCGGTGCATTACGGAAATTTTTAAGGCCAAGCGACGCCGCCGCTTTTCGTATTGCTCCGGAAAAATTTTTCGCCTCACCCTGAGCAACAAGGCGCGCTGCTGCGTGCGCTATATCGCTCCGCTGAGCCTGGTTGTTCTGGCGGCGAGTTGAACCCAATTTAGTGCGGCGCTCTTAAGAATATTACTAATATTAACCTGTAAAAAGTGACGTCTTTAGGTAGAAACTAAAATAGGTGCTCGGATTCCGTTCGAGGCAGACTGCCGTCGCCTTGAGAATTGGAGGTAATTCCAGTTTTTGGTACATTATCCTCGCGAAAAGATTCGAACACGGCGTCGGGATCGTTAACGGCTGCTAGTAAGCCTGTCTTTGGATCAATTTTCACTGTTACCAATCCTGCTGGTCGTTCCATCTTCGACTCAGGCGCCCTAGCTAGTGCGGATCGCATGTAATCGATCCACATGGGCAAAGCGGCACTAGAGCCTGACTCACTTCTACCAAGCGGCTTCGAGTCGTCGAAACCAACCCACACCGTTGTCACAATATCTCCGTTAAAACCTGAAAACCAGGCGTCTTTTTGGTCATTAGTCGTACCTGTCTTTCCCGCCAGATCATGACGTTTTAATTCTCGCGCACGGCGTCCAGTACCAATTTTTATTACATCGCTCATCATTGAGTTCATAATCCAAGCGTTGCGCGGGTCCAAAACCCGCTTCGCTGGATTCATCTGTCCGAGCTCTACGAGTTTTTCAATCGAGCTAATATCTACGGGCTCTTCGTCATTATCAAAATCCGTAGCAACGCACTGTGTACATACTGTGGGAGGGTCTGCTGACATTATTACCTCGGAATCTTCTGTTTCAATGCGCTCGATAAAATATGGCTTGATCCTATAACCACCGTTAGAGAGCACAGCAAATCCAGAGATAAGTTCAAGGGGTGTCATTTCGCCGCTGCCGAGCGACATCGATAAATTTTTAGGTAAGCGGTCTACATTGAAACCAAATCGCCTTACATGTTTTATTGCGTTACTGATCCCGATGGCGCGTAATAAGCGAATTGAAACGAGATTCCGGGAATGCGCGAGTGCATTTCGCAACGAGGTCGGCCCATAGTACCTGCCTCCATAATTCTCCGGTCGCCAAGCGTTTTCTAGACCCGGAGTGTCAAACACCAGTGGAGCGTCGTTTACGAAATGAGCAGCTGTATAACCGTGCTCAAGTGCGGCGGAATAAATGAATGGTTTAAAATTTGAGCCCGGTTGGCGC
Organism: uncultured Enterobacteriaceae bacterium; assembly: GCA_964342175.1. GTDB lineage: Bacteria > Pseudomonadota > Gammaproteobacteria > UBA11873. The sequence goes on from CAYFFH010000019.1 coordinate 10,985, forward strand.
AGGGCTTGGGTTACGCGATTAAATTTACTTTTATTAAATGCAAATCCCCCTACGAGGGCTTCAATCGCCCCATTTTTCGATTTCAGTGAAACGAGCGCGCCTTCGATCTCTGGAACTTGGGCGAGGCGCCAATACCCTGATTTTTGAGTTACATTTGCCTCTTGGCCTTCCATCCCCCTAACAGATGTTTTAACCCATTCGACCCGGACGATCTCGCCTATCTTTATTACGTCAGTGACAATTTTCGGCGTCGAACCGCGTTCATTATGGGATCGGAATTGTCGGGCCCACTTAATCCCTTCCCACGGCAGAGTTAAGGTTTCACCCGTAGCGACAAAAACTGAAGCCGTTCGCTCACTTACGTCTATTACATATGCAGGCCTTAACGTACCAATGTCGTTATAGCCCCTCAGCAACTCAAGCCAGTCGAGGGGATCTGGGCTTACAAAAGGATCGAAATCATGCTCCACGCCACGATAACCATGGCGTCGGTCATAATTTATAAGCGATTTCCGCAACGCTTTATTTGCAGCGTCTTGCTTAATCGAATCTATTGTCGTGAATACCCGATAGCCAGCGGTGTAGGCATTCTCAGGATATTTTTCGAGTAAATAAGAACGCGCCATTTCCGCAACGTACGGAGCTTCTACTTCGGTGCTTAACTCATGCACTGTCGAGGCAACGGGCTCTTCCAGTGCGGCATCAAGAGTTTGCTTATCGATGTACCCTAACTTCAACATCCTTGATAACACATAGAATCGTCGTTGTTTAGCCGCTTCCGGGTTAGTAACAGGGTTGGTTTTCGAAGGTCCTTGTGGTAATCCTGCGATCATCGCAATTTGTCCGAGTGTGAGTTCATCTAGCTTTGAACCGTAATAAACTTGCGCTGCGGCCCCAATCCCATAGGCACGATGACCAAGAAATATTTTGTTGAGGTAAAGCTCTAGGATCTCTTCTTTCGACATTTCCTGCTCAATTTTTATAGCAAGAAGAATTTCTTTTATTTTTCGTTCGTAGGTTTTTTCACGAGTAAGAAAAAAGTTTCGCGCGACTTGCATTGTGATTGTAGATCCGCCTTGCGTTTTCTTACGGGTACGTATCAGCTCAACCGCTGCTCTTGCAATAGCTATCCAATCAACCCCCGGATGCGAGTAAAAACGATCATCCTCCGAAGCAAGAAACGCCTGTTTCATTAGCACGGGGACGTCCTCAATAGACACCGGGCGACGACGTTTTTCCCCGAATTCTGCAATCAGTCGCTCATCGGCCGTGTACACACGCATTGGCGTTTGAAGATGTACTTCCCGTAATACCTCGGCAGAGGGTAATTGTGGGAGTACGGACCACAATAGCGCACCGAATGCAACGATTCCGACGACAAACGCGGAAATCAGTAAATAAAATAAAAAGCGCAACATATTATGTAGGACGGGCAACTTCGCTCTTATTTGCTCTTAACGATAAAAATAAATTACTGTTTTTATTGATTTTTTTTGGTTTCCGCGAAAAACACTGACGCCAGACTCCGTTGAGGAGAAAGAATATCACGGACAAGGAGTCTCTTACTCATCACTTAAGTAGCACTTAATAAAGTCTTCCTCATTCGGTTAGGCAGATAAGGTGAAGTACACAGTATCCCAGTACTTTTGGTAACAGGAAAATTTAAAGTCTTAAATATACTCTCAAATGTAATAACGTTAATCTTTCCTAGACAGCACGATGCGACTTTGAAATTTGAGGGAGTCGTTATACCCACTGTATCTATTTAGCTACGATATTAGTTCGCCCGTAGGATGCAACCATTTCGCGCTTTTTTTTGCGCATGCTGCGTGGACCTGCAACAATCCACCATCTAGTAGTTTTTGGATGATATCTGGTGGTTCACTACAAGGCGATGGCGTACAGTAGCAACAACCGATCTGCGGTCCGTAATTCATCGCAAACCGCCGCGGTGAACAACACCAAGTAGCATCATTAGTGAACTCAGGATCCCGGATTTTTATTGTAGGGCCTATGGGAGCAGGCAAAACGACTATCGGCCGACGTCTCGCAAAAAGCTTGCGCAGAAAATTCGTTGATGCTGATCAAGAACTCGAACGGCGAACAGGTGCTTCGATTGCATTAATCTTCGACGTAGAGGGAGAAAGCGGCTTTCGAGAGAGGGAGAGACGTATCGTTGAAGAACTTACGCAACTCGACGACATCGTATTGGCCACCGGTGGAGGTGCCGTGCTAGACCCAGATAATCGGGCGGCAATATCAACCCGCGGTTTCGTTGTATACCTTCACGCTTCAATTGATAAACTAATTGAACGGACACAACGGGACGCTAGTCGCCCGTTACTGGAGACCGAAGACCCTACCGCGCGAATGCTCGAACTACTGGAGCAACGCGGACCTATCTATCAGCAGGTTGCCGACCTTATTGTCGATACCGGTGCAATGACAATGGAAGAAATCGTTAGAGAGATCCGGAACGCTAGGCCTTAGACAATGATAAAGATTGAAGTGGACCTTGGCGACCGGTCATACCCTATCCACATTGGTTCAGGTGCGTTGGCCAATATTTCTACCAATACAAAGGTTGAGTCACGCCAAATAATGGTCGTAACAAACGAGACGGTAGCGCCAATTTACCTAGAGCGAATTACAAATGCATTTGCGGACCGCATTGTAAAAACGGTAATTCTTCCAGATGGGGAAGAATTTAAAACACTAGATAACTTGAACGTGATAATTTCAGCCCTACTCGAATACGAATTCGATCGAAGCTGCACGCTCATTGCACTTGGCGGAGGAGTCGTCGGAGATCTAACGGGATTTTCTGCAGCATGTTATCAACGGGGCGTGGATTATATTCAAATCCCGACGACCCTACTATCCCAAGTCGATTCATCAGTTGGTGGAAAAACAGCAGTCAACCATAGACTAGGGAAAAATATGATCGGTGCGTTTCACCAGCCGACTTGTGTCGTTGCGGACACCGCTACACTATCAACATTGGATCAGCGACAAATTCGTGCAGGCGTCGCCGAAATAATTAAATATGGTTTAATTTCAGATCCTGAATTTTTCGAATGGCTCGAAACCGAACTGGAAAATTTACTGAGGCTTGATGCGGAATGTCTCGCCTACGCCATACGTCGTAGTTGTGAAAACAAAGTCGCAATCGTTGCAAGGGATGAACGAGAATCCGGCGTTCGTGCCCTACTTAACTTGGGCCATACATTCGGCCACGGCATAGAAAATGTACTTGGATATGGAGAATGGTTGCACGGCGAGGCAATAGCGTGCGGAATCTGCATGGCAGCTGATTTATCAGTGCGTATGAATTTATTAAGTACCGCAGAATATGAAAGGATCCTCTCACTTATCTCTCGGGCCAAGTTAACGCTACTCCCACCAGTTGGATTGAATCCAAAAGAGCTGGCAACCGCGATGTATAAAGACAAGAAAACTCGAGGCGGCCGGATTCGTCTAGTGCTATTGCGCGGGATAGGTGATGCCTTTGTTTGTGACGATTATCCGGACAGCGAATTTCAAGCGGTGTTGAATTGCGGTCGTGCGAGCAATCAGCAATAAAGCCTGCCTGCAACCAAGAGAAAACAACTAATGACATATAGCTTAACCGAAAACCGATCTAGGGGACGTCGATATCACGAAGTACCGACTTAGTCTCGGTTACGATTTCAACACGATTGGTAAGCAGCAGCAGCCGCAATCGGGCGTCTACCACCAAATCTGTAGCCAAGAACACCGTTTTCACACCCATGGCAAACTTTCAAAAGAACCCAAAATCGGCGTTTACAACAAAGAAAATCAAGGTAGAATAAATAAAAAACTGTTTTAATTCAATTAATTAAAATAACTTTCCGCCAACATTTCTAGCACCATCCAAGATGCCGGAAACCGGCACTCTAGATGACACCTCGTGTTGGGTAGCGCTATAATCGCCGTCCTTTTTTCTCCCGAACACAACCCCGTTAGTTAAACTTTCAAAAGAACTTAGCACCGTATGGCAGACCTTCGACCACATTTTCCGCAACTCGGAAGACCAAACGCCGGATTGTATAATGCCGACTACGAACATGATTCGTGCGGTGTTGGGTTTGTGGTCGACATTAAAGGCCGCAAGTCGCACAAGATCATCGAAAACGCGATCACCGTACTCAAAAATTTATTACACCGCGGTGCCTGTGGCTGTGAAGAAAACACCGGCGACGGAGCCGGAATTTTGATCCAAATGCCGGACAGATTCCTGCGAAATAAATGTGTCGATCTTGGTTTCGATCTTCCAAGGCTAGGGTATTTTGGTGCTGGCCTGGTGTTCTTGCCGCGCTCGATGGGCGACGCTGAAAAATGTCGTCGACTTTTTCAAGCAATAATAGAGGAGGAAGGTCAACACCTGTGTGGTTGGCGTGAGGTACCAACCGATCACTCTCCAATCGGCCCCTCTGCGATCGCAGCAGAACCCAATATACAGCAAATCTTTATTACCAGGGGCGAGACTATAACGGACGACGATGCCTTCGAGCGCAAGCTTTACGTGATTCGAAAACGTATAGAGCATGCCATATGGAGTTCAGATATTGCAGAGAAAGATTACTTTTATATACCTAGCCTCTCTCATCGAACATTAATTTATAAGGGGATGTTAATCGGATCCCAAATTGAGCAGATGTTCCCAGATATCGTTGATCCAAATTTTGAAAGCGCACTAGCACTAGTGCATCAACGATTCTCAACCAACACTTTTCCATCATGGCCGCTCGCACAACCCTTTCGCTATATTGCCCACAATGGCGAAATTAACACGCTTCGCGGGAACGCAAATTGGATGCGCGCGCGCGAAGCGTTATGTGAATCTAACCTTTTTGGGGAAGATCTAAAAAAGCTGTTTCCGATTGTGCTTGAGGGGAATTCTGATTCCGCTGGCTTCGATCAAGTGCTTGAATTCCTACATATGGCCGGGAGACCATTACCACTCGCTGTACTGATGATGCTCCCCGAAGCATGGAGCGGTCACGAGGCAATGGGCTCAGACCGGCGCGCATTCTACGAGTACTACAGTTGTCTAATGGAACCGTGGGACGGTCCAGCTTCGATCGCTTTCACTGACGGCCGGGTTATAGGCGCCGCCCTGGACCGCAATGGATTAAGACCATCCAGATATTGCGTGACCAAGGATAACTTAGTCGTAATGGCCTCAGAGGTCGGCGTACTAGATATACCTCCGGAAAATATTGAGAAAAAGGGACGACTGCATCCCGGCCGAATTTTTCTCGTCGATACTGAGCTAGGCCGAATCATCGACGACCAAGAACTTAAGCAGCAATACATCGACGAGTATCCATTCGCCGATTGGCTGAAGTCTAATCACGTCTCTATTAACGAGCTAACGGACCCCCCTACGATCGGGAAAATTGTACACAACACCCTGTTACAACGACAAAAAGCCTTTGGCTACACACGCGAAGAACTTAAGATCATTTTACAACCGATGATGGAAGATGGAGCCGAACCCATTGGCTCGATGGGGACCGATGCCGCCTTGGCTGTCCTGTCGGATCGACCGCGCTTACTTTACGACTATTTTAAACAGCTGTTTGCACAGGTAACCAATCCACCACTCGACGGTATTCGCGAGGAGCTCGTAACACAGGTATCGACGCCGATCGGACCTGAGGGCAACTTGCTCGATACGAAGGCAAAGAATTGTCGCCAACTAAAGATAGATTCGCCGGTGCTGGATAACCGGGATCTCGCGCGTATTCGTTATATCGACGTGCATAACTTCCGCACTAAAAGTATCTCTGCAATTTATCCAGTAGCGGCGGGGCTCGCCGGCTTGGAAAACGCAATGGCTCGAATGTTCGAGGAAACTACCGCCGCTATTGAAGATGGCTACTCGTTTATCATCCTATCAGACCGGGGGATTGATGCGGACCATGCTCACATTCCTACCGCACTTGCAACCGCTGGCGTTCATCATCATCTAGTTCGAAACGGTAAACGTAAACAGATAGGACTAGTTATAGAGTCAGGGGAGCCACGCGAAGTACACCACTTTGCCGTGTTGCTCGGATACGGCGCCGATGCAATTAACCCGTACCTAGCGCTGGAGACATTTGACGATTTATTGTTGCGGAAGATCGTCAAAAAAGTAGCTGGACAGCAATCAGGTGAACCCGCACACGGCGCTGCGGTGCGTAACTATATCAAAGCCTTAAATAAAGGATTGGTTAAGGTAATGTCAAAGATGGGCATTTCCACAATTCAGTCTTATCGTGGTGCCCAAATCTTTGAATCTATAGGTCTGAACCGCGCTCTGATTGATAAGTACTTTACCTCGACGGCATCGCGAATCGAAGGAATTGGCCTCGACACAGTCGAGAACGAAATAAGCCAATTACACCACAATGCTTTTCCCGAACGTCCGGTGAAAGTGCTCGATCTTGAATGGGGCGGCGAATACCAATGGCGTCGCGACGGCGAACATCATCTTTTTAATCCTGACACTGTATTCAAACTTCAACACGCCACGCATTCTCGACGATTCGAGATTTTTCGCGAGTACACTAAACTAGTGGATGATCAAAGCACGCGGCTGGCGACACTACGCGGACTATTGACGTTCAAACACCAACGCAAACCTATCCCTATTGACGAAGTAGAATCGATCGAGAAGATCATGTCGCGTTTCCACAGCGGCGCCATGTCGTACGGTTCGATTAGTCGTGAGGCACACGAAACCTTAGCCATCGCACTAAATCGGACTGGAGGTCGATCGAACACTGGCGAAGGTGGAGAAGACCCGGCTCGGTATACGCCGGATGCAAACGGTGATCTACGCCGCAGCGCAATCAAACAAGTCGCCTCGGGTCGCTTCGGTGTCACCAGTGAATACTTAGTTAATGCCGATGATATCCAAATCAAGATGGCCCAAGGTGCCAAACCCGGAGAAGGTGGACAGTTGCCAGGTCACAAAGTTTACCCCGAGATCGCAAAAACTCGACACTCTACTCCTGGGGTTGGCCTAATTTCGCCACCACCTCACCATGA